>JAKSOX010000129.1 GCA_024405335.1 Kiritimatiellia bacterium | reverse complement strand
TACGTCGTGCAGACGATCGTGCCGTCCGGCAGCAGTTCCACCCCGGGATAGCCCGTGTCGATCTCATTGCCCGGCCAACGCCCGGGTTTACCGTGATGCTTGAGCAGATGGACGCGGCACTGCCCTTTGCCGCCGCGCACGAGATCGTCCCACGTTCCCACCCACGCCATGAACTGCCCGTAGAGCGGATCGCCAACATGCCGATTGCGGAAAGCGATGAAATAACGGCCGTCCGGCAGCATGATCGCCTCATGGCGGTCGCCCGTCAGCCCGGGCTGAGTATCGCGCGGTTCGCTCCAGGTCCGGCCCTCGTCATGGGAGAACGAGATCGCGCTCGGGCCCGTGTGCCGGTTGTCGCGCATCAGGAGCGCCAGCGACCTGCCGTCGGGAGACCTGAGGCAGCACGGCTCGCACAAGTTGCGTCCGGGCTTCGAAGCCACGACCCGCGCCTCGCCCCAAGTGAAGCCGCCGTCGCGCGAAACGCTCATCCAGATTTCCTGGTCGTCGTTCGGACCGTCGGTCTTCACGGCGCGATTGCACCGCACCTGGCCGAAAAGCGCCGTCGTGCCGTCCTTGAGTTGCATCAGCCCCGTGGGCGGCATGGCCGCGGAAAGGTGCGGCTGGTTGGGGAGTTCGCGCCACGTTTTGCCGTCGTCCTCGCTCATCAGGATTCCAAGCCCGGCCAGACGCTCCGGCTTCGTCAGTTTCCGTCCGCTCGCGTCCGTCTCGGGCTTCAGCTTGCAGGAGAAGACGAAGTAGCGGGTCTTGCCGCCGGGGCCCTTGATCTTCTGGAACGTGGGACAGTTCAGGTTCGACGCGACGTAATCCGCCGGCAGAAGCTCGTCGATGCGCGTCCAGCTCCGTCCTCCGTCGTCCGAACGCGCCAGCCGCGAGACCGCGCCTCCGTGTCCCGGCGTCCAGATGCAGAACATCGTCCGCCGGTCGTCCGACAGCAGCGTCGTCGGATGCCCCTCGTACGTCTCCTTCGTTCCCTGCGCGACAAAGGACTGCCGCCAAGCGTCGGCGGAAAGATCCAGCACGGGCAGGCCGGCGGATTCCGGCATGGCCACCGCCGACGCCACCGCCGACGCCAGAACCGCCAACAACAAAAGACGTTTCATCGGGGAAAATTGCATTGCGACCCATCCTCGGCTGGATTTTCCGGCGCGGACGTCACAACGGCGCGCGGGCGGACAAAAGCGAATTGGAATGCGCGTGGCAGATGGCGAGCGCCAGCGCGTCGGCGGCGTCGTTCTGCGGCAGTTCTTCCAGCGCCAGCAGCGTCTTCACCATGCGCTGCACCTGGATCTTTTCCGCCAGGCCGTTGCCGCACACCGCCATCTTCACGCGGCGCGGCTCGTATTCGTAAACCGGCACGTCCGCGTCGGCCGCCGCGCAGATCACGGCTCCGCGCGCCTCGCCCAGCACCATCATCGTGCCGGCGTTCTTGCCGTAGATGACGCCTTCGATGGAAAGGACGTCCGGCCGGTGCAGCGCGATCAGTTCGGCGATTTTGGCGTGGACGTTTTTGAGGCACGCGGAAACCGGCAGCTTCGGCGCGTTTTTGATCGCGCCGAAATCGAGCGCCCGGTAGCGCGACCCCTCCACGGCGAGAACGCCGTAGCCGGAAGAACGCAAAGACGTGTCGACGCCAAGAACGACCACGGTTCTCCCCCTTTCACCCGCGCACGCCCAACCGCCTGCGGAAACGGGCGGCGAATTCGTCGAGACGCGATTCCTGCCACGCCAGGGAGGCGAGCGCGAAACGCCATTTGGAAGCGAATCCGTACGCGGGCGGGAGCGCGGGGCTGAAGCTTTCGAATTCCGTCTTGAGCAGCACGTATTCCCACGTCAGCGCGTGCATGCGGTGCTTGAACCCCGCCACGAAGCGGTCCGCCAGCCGGTCGAGTCCGCACGCGGCGTGCTGCGAAGCGAACTGCCCGAGCGTGTCCGCGTAGGCGTCGCAGTAGAAGCGTTCCGCCGCCTTGAAGTTCTTTTCGGACGGCTCCACGTCCGGCCAGCCGCAGGATCCGCGCACGGAACAGGTGGACACGCCGCACGGCATCATCCGCTTCAGGTTCGGATCCCACGTGAAGCGGTAGATTTCCTTGCCCACGCCGTAAAGCGGCGACTTCTTGGCGGCGTCGTATTTCTTCATGGTCATGTTCTGCGCCGCGGCGTCGCCCATCAGGAACGCGAGTTCCAGCGCGACGCGCACGTCTTCGCAGCCGCATTCCGCCGTCGCGCCGGCGCACTGGTAGAGATGCGCCGGGATTTCCCACAGGGGGTCGCCTTCCGCGCGCGAACGGATGTAGTAGTCGTATTCCAGGCGGCGCGATCCCAGCGCGCGGTGGCGCAGCAGCCGGTATCGCGGCAGTTCCACGCCCAACGCCTTGAACGCCTCGATGCGCGCGAGCACGTACGCGCCGTATTCCTTGCGCGGCCACGAAAGCCGTTTCTCGACGAGCGACAGCGCCAAGGGGCGGCGATCCGTTTTGTAGACGATTTCCCGCGTGTTCCCTTCGCCGAGGCGGCGTTTGGGGTCGAGGTCGGCGTCGTACGCGCGCAATTCGTACACGTTCGCGTATTCGACGTGCTCGTCCTTGCTCATGAGCTGGCGCAGATTGGAGAAGAGCACCTCCGTGCGCGGATCGCATCCCGGATGGTATTGCGGCACGCCGTCCACGAACGTCGCGCCGGGAAGCGCCGTGCGCCGGTCGTCGAACGCGGGCGCCGTGCCGTCGCCGGCAACGGCGTAGATTTCGCCGGTGAGGTTCATGTAGAGAGTTTCGACGAACGTGCGCGAGCGGTCGTCCGCCAGCTCCGGATGCGTGAGCTGCGTCTTGTAGAGCGCGGCGAGGCCGGCCATCCGCGCCGCCGCGTCGGCCGGCGCGGCGGATCCCGCCGACACGTCGCGCTCGAGTTTTTCGAGTTCGGAGATGAACCGGTTGGAAGAGGCGCCGCGCGCCAGGCCGAAGAATTCGATTTCGTGGTGGCCGTGGAATTTCCGCTGCCGCGCCAGCGCCACCGGGCAGCCGTCGTAGGTGCCCACGAGTTCCCGCAATCCCGCGGAAAACGCCCGGTAGTCGGTCTGCGCCAAACGGGCCAGATCCGCGAAACCGCTCCACGGGAAGAAATGGACGCCCTTCGCCGAGTGGCAGTAGGTCAGCGACGTGCCGATGCGCTTGCGGCTCGCGTCGATGGCGGCGCGCATTTCCGTTTCCGTCCAGGCCAGCGGCTTCACGCGCCATTCCTGCCCAAGGCGGCGGTAGTGCTCGAGCGTTTCGACGTTGCGCTCGGCCATCACCACGTCCGCCAGCGAAAGTCCCAACGGTCCCGTGAGCCAGGCGTCCAGCGCCACCAGTTTTCCGCACGGCACGCCGCGCTGGGAAATTTCGATGACGCCGTGCACCACGTTGGCGGCGAGGATTTTCTCGGTCATCACGCGCGAACGCTCCGCCGACGGCACTTTCGCCAAATCCCAAAACGCGCCCTGGAGCAGCGGAATCGCCGCCACGGCGTGCGTGCCCGACGTCACCGTGACGACGTGTCCGGACTTCGCCGACCCCAGATCGCGCTTCTCGGCGACGAGCACGGAAGCGTGTTCGTCCATGACGCCCCAGACGTTCCGCTCGAAGACGATCGTGTCCTCGCCGAAATCGTAGGCGTGGAAAAAATGCCGCGTGCCGAACGCGTGCGTGATGACGCGCCGTTCGCGCCGCGTCGCGCCGGAACGGAGGCGTCGGAAGAATTTGCGGATCGACGAATTGTTTTCCATGGCCACGTTTTCTCCGGGAACACGTCATCCGAAACGGATGCGCGGCAGATCCAGCAGCATGCGCAAGCCGTCCTTGAACACCTTGAGCGAACTCGGCCGCCCGCCGTGGCGCCACTCGATGCGCGCCGAACAAACGCGCCCGCCCATGCGCTGCGCCCGCGCGACCAACTCCACGTCGAACGCGAAGCGGTCGATTTTCTGCGCCTCGAACACCGGGCGCATCGCCGACATGCGGAACAGTTTGAAGCCGCATTGCGTGTCGCGCACGCGGCGCGCCCCGGCGAACCGCACGAGCAGCGCGAACACGCGGGCCAGGACTTTCCGGAGCACGGGCATGCCGGCCCGGCCGCGGCGCTGGCCGCACACCATCCACGCGTCGTCGGCCATCGCGGCGGCGAGTTTCGGGAATTCCGTGAGCGGCGCCGATTCGTCCACGTCGGACATCAGCACGAACTCGCCTTTCGCCGCCAACGCGGCCCGTTTGACCGAAAAGCCCTTGCCCCGGTTCGGGTCGTTGCGGAGCATCACCACGTTCTCGCCGTTCCACTTCCGCGTCAGCGGCGGTTCGCCGCCGTCGTCCACCACGATCGTCTCCACCAGCGCGTAGCCGCACGCGGCCGCGCACGCCTTGAGCGCGCCGATGCGGCCGACGATCGCGTCCAGCAAATCCTGGGCGTTGTACACGGGCACGACGAGCGACAGCGTCTTCATGGCGCGAAAACGGCCTCCGGGTCCGAGCCCAGCGCGCGGAACGCCGCCGGCAGCAGGTCGTCCAGGCGCGACAGGTCGCGCCATTCGAATTCGATCCAGTCCTCGCGCGCGGCCAGCGTTTCCGGCGCGGCGTCGATCCGCAGCGCGTACACGAGATTCACTTCCGCGTGGGGCTTGCCGTGCTGCGTGAACGCGTTTTCCACGACGCCCAGGAATTTCCCGGCCGACGACGAAACGCCCAGCTCTTCGCGCACTTCGCGCTCCAGCGCCTGCCGGCCCGTCTCGCCGAACTCCACGTGTCCGCCCGGCAGATACGTCGTGGAGCCGCCTTTGGCGCGGCAAAGCAGAAGTTTCCCGTCCGCGACGCACACGCCGCGGGCCACGACTTCGATTCCGGCCAACTCGTATTCGTTCATTTTTTGAGCCCCATCCACGGCGGGAAGCGGGCGGCGTTCTGCGCCTCGCGGGACGGCATCGTGTGCGGCATGCTGCTTTCAAGCGCGGACAGCCGCGCCAAAAGCACCTGTTGCGCGGCGGCGTCGCGCTCGCGGCAATCGGCGGCTTCGCGCTGCTGCTCCAGAAGCTGGCGTTCGCGGTTCGCGAGTTTCTCGCGCAGCTCCTGAATCTGCATCTGCAGCACTTTCGCGTCCGACACCTGCTGGTTCAGGCGTTCGGCCTCGGCAGTTTTGAGCGAAAGCTGCTGCGAAAGATCGCGGATGCGCTGGCTCGTTTCGCGCGCCGTCTTCTCCTGGATGAGACGCAGGGCGTCCAGCTCCTGCTGAAGCTGCACCGTGCGCGGATCGACCGGATTGGCGCGCAGCGCGCGCTTTTTCATGTCCGCCGCGTCCGTGCCCATCCGCTTGAGGATTTCCTGGCGCCGCGCGATCAGCCGGTCGGCGCGCTCCTGCCAATGCTTCCGGGCGCGTTCGAAATCGGCTTTCTCGTCCTCGAGCGCGCGCTCCAGGTCGGCCGCCTCCTCGCGCATCAAAACGAACATGGCCGCCTCCGTGTTCGCCGCTTCCTGCGCGTTCGGCGGCAACCGCTTGATTTCGTCCGACAGCGTGAGCGTTTCGCGGCGCGACTCCTTCAAATCCTTCTCGAGTTCCGCCGCCTTGCGTTCGGACTCTTCGACCAGCCGCTGCACGGCCTCCGTCTTCCTCACCTGGTCGGCCAAATGGTTCTCGAGTTCGCCGCGCCGCTTGTTCTGTTCGGCCAGATCCGCTTCGAGTTCGTCCTTGCGCTTGCGCTGCTCGGCGAGGTCCTGCTCCAGCGCGCCCTTCGCCGCCAACAACGCGGAGGACTCCACTTCGACGATCTTCTCCACGACCTTTTCGACCGGGACCTCGACCTTCTTCTCGACGATCTTCTCCACGACCTTTTCGACCGGGACCTCGACCTTCTTCTCGACGA
>JAKSOX010000128.1 GCA_024405335.1 Kiritimatiellia bacterium | reverse complement strand
AAAAGAGGAGAGGTGACTTATCGCTTCGTTTACGCGCGTGAATTACAAGATCCGCGTACCGTCGGTACGCGTTCTTGATTCGAATGGCAACATGTTGGGCGTCATGCCCACGAGCCAGGCCCAACGCATGGCCGAAAGCCAGGGGCTCGATCTCGTCGAGATCACCCCGAACGCCATTCCGCCGGTCTGCAAGATCATGGACTACGGCAAGTTCCGCTACGAGGAGTCGGTGCGCGCGAAGAAGGCGCGCAAGGCCCAAAAGATCCAGCAGGTGAAGGAAATCAAATTCCATCCCGGCACGGACACGGCGGATTTCGACCACAAGCTCAAGCAGATACGCGGATTCCTCTCCGAGGGCAACAAGGTGAAGCTCACGCTCCAGTACCGCGGCCGCGAAAACGCGCACCGCGAGCTGGGCGAGGACGTGATCAACCGCGTGCTCGAATGCCTGGCCGACGAATGCTTCGTCGAGCAGGCGCCGAAGACGCTCGGCCGCGTTCTGGGAGCGCTGATCGGCCCGCCCCGCGCGAAGAAGAGCGGCGGCGCGCCGCGCATCGCCGTTTCGTCGGCGCCGGCCCCGGCCGCCGCCGCGCCGAACGGCGGCATCCACATCAAGATCGGGTGATGCGCGTCGGGTTCGGATACGATTCGCATCGCTTCGGCGATGAACCGCACGCCGTCCAGAAGCTGGGCGGCGTTGCGGTTGAGAATTGCCCCAAGCTCGTCGCGCATTCCGACGGCGACGCGGTGATCCACGCGGTGGTGGACGCGCTGCTCGGGGCGGCGGCGCTGGGGAACGTGGGCGAGCACTTCCCGGATTCGGATCCGCAGTGGAAGGGCGCCGATTCCGCGGCGTTGCTGGAGCAGGTGGTGGCGGAGCTGGCGGCGAACGGTTGGCGCGTCGTCAACGTGGACGTCGCGATCGTCTGCGAGAAGCCGAAAATCGCGCCGTACGCGGCGGCGATGAGCGCGCGGCTGGCGGAAATCCTGCGCGTCGGCGCCGGCGACGTGTCGGTGAAGGGCAAGACGAACGAAAAAATGGACGCCGTGGGCGCGGGGTTGGGAATCGAAGTCCACTGCGTGGCGCTGATCGACCGCTGACGCGGACCGCCTCGGGAAATCGGCGCGCAAATCCGGGTTTGGGAGACGGAAGGCAATTTCGGGGGAAGAAAATGATGCAAGTGTTCAATTCGCTGACGAGGAGAAACGAGGAGCTCAAGCCCCTCGCGGACGACGAGATCCGCATGTACACGTGCGGACCCACGGTGTACAATTTCGCGCACATCGGCAATTTCCGCGCGTACACGTTCGAGGACGTGCTGCGCCGCACGATCGCGTTCAACGGTTACAAGGTGAAGCAGGTGATGAACCTCACCGACGTGGACGACAAGACGATCCGCGGCGCCAACGCGGCTAACGTTCCGCTCGCGGAATACACGAAGACCTACAAGGACGCGTTCTTCGCCGATTTGAAGGCGCTGAACGTCGAGCCCGCCGAAATCTACCCCGCCGCCACGGACCACGTGCCGGAGATGATCGACCTCGTCGCGAAGCTCGTCGAAAAGGGCGTCGCCTACAAGAGCGAGGACGGTTCGGTGTATTTCTCGGTGCGCAAGTTCCCCGGCTACGGCAAGCTCGCGCACATCGATTTCGACCACCAGCAGACGGGCGCGCGCTGCGCGGCCGACGAATACGACAAGGAGAACGTGGGCGACTTCGCGCTGTGGAAGGCGTGGGAGCCGTCGGACGGTCCCGTGGGCTGGGATTCGCCGTGGGGGCGCGGCCGCCCCGGCTGGCACATCGAGTGCTCGGCCATGTCGATGAAGTACCTGGGCGAGACGTTCGACCTGCACACGGGCGGCATCGACAACCTCTTTCCGCACCACGAAAACGAAATCGCCCAGGCGGAGGCCGCGACGGGCAAGGAGTTCGTGAGGACGTGGATGCACTGCGCCCACCTGAAGGTGAACGGCGAGAAGATGAGCAAATCGGCCGGCAATTTCTTCACGCTGCGCGACCTGATCCAGAAGGGCTGGAGCGGCCGCGAGATCCGCTACGTGCTCATCAACGCGCACTACCGCCAGGGGCTCAACTTCGCTTTCTCCGCGCTGGAGGACGCGCGCAAGTCGCTCGCCCGCATCGACCGCTGCGTCGCGGCCGTCGAAAAGCTCGCCGGCGCCGCCGCGCCCGGCGCCGCGCCCGACTGGGCGGCGAAGGCGCTCGACGCCTTCACCGCGGCCGTGAACGACGACCTCAACCTGCCGAAGGCGTTCGCGGCGCTCTTCGAACTCGTGCGCGAGTCGAACGCGGCGCTGGCCGCGCCGGCGGGCGTCGATTTCGCCGCCGTGCTGGCGGCGTTCAAGCGGATGGACCGCGTGCTGGGCGTGGTGTTCTTCGGCCGCGCCGAGGCGGAAGCGGTTCCGGCGGACGTGCAGGCGCTGCTCGGCGAGCGCGCCGCGGCGCGCGCCGCGAAGAACTGGGCGGAGTCCGACCGGCTGCGCGACGCGATCGCGGCGCTCGGCTGGGCGGTGAAGGATTCCAAAGACGGCCAGTCGGTCACGAGGAAATAAACCATGGCGACGTTGAAACTGGGCGTTCTGGGCTCGGGCTCCGGATCGAACATGCAGTCGATCGTGGACGCGATCGAAAAGGGCGAACTCGACGCGGAAGTGAAGCTCGTGCTGGCGGACGTGCCGGACGCGAAAATCCTCGACCGGGCGAAGAAACACGGCATCCCGTGCCGATACCTCGACTGCGCCCCATGGAAGACGAAACTCGAAGGTCCGGCCGAAGACGAATGCATCCGGTTGCTGAAGGAGGCCGGTTGCGACGTGGTGGCGCTCGCGGGGTTCATGCGCATCGTGAAGCCCAAATTGCTCGCCGCGTTTCCGATGCGCGTGCTGAACATCCACCCCGCGCTGCTGCCCGCCTTCCCCGGCGTCCACAGCTGGACGCAGGCGCTGGACTACGGCTGCAAGGTCGCGGGCGTGACGGTGCATTTCGTGGACGCGGGCACGGACTCGGGACCGATCATCGTGCAGAAGGCCGTTCCCGTGCTGGAGGACGACACGCCGGAAACGCTGCACGCGCGCATCCAGGTGCAGGAGCATCTCGCGTATCCCGAGGCTCTGCGGCATCTCGCCGCGGGCAGAATCGCGGTCGAAGGCCGCCGCGTGCGGATTCTCGGGGAGGAACGGAAATGAAGACGTTCGTGATCGCGATGCCGAACGAGGCCGAGACGGTGGTGCGGCATCTCGCGGACCGCCGCGCGGAAACGCTGTTCGGGCGCGAGGTCGTCCGCGGGACGCTGGGCGGCGAACCGACGGCCGTGGTGACGTGCGGCGTCGGCAAGGCGAACGCCGCCGCGGGGACGCAGCTCGCGTTGTCGCTCGGCGCGGACGCCGTGCTCAACGTGGGGGTCGCGGGCGGGCTGGATCCCCGCATGGCCGTGGGCGAGATCTACGGCGTGGACCGGGCGGTGCAGTACGACTTCGACCTTTCCGAAATCAACGGCACGCCGAAGGGCACGCTCAACGAATACGCCGAACCGCATTTGCGGCTGGCCACGCCGCCGCGGCCGTTTCCGCTGCGCACGCTCGCCACCGGCGACCGCTTCACCGACGCGGAGGACGACTTCGACCTCGTCATCGGCCGCCTCCAGTCGGCGTTGCGCGACATGGAGGGGGCGGCGATCGCGCACGTGTGCGACCGCGCGGGCGTGCCGTGCCACGCCTGGAAGGCGCTCTCCGACGTGCGCGGCGGCGGATCGATGACGGGCCAGTACCGCGAGCGGGCCGCATTCGCGCTGGAGCGTCTGGCGGAAGCCGTTCCCGCGCTGTTCGCCGCAGTTTGAGAAACCACGAAAGAACCACGAAGGGAAAGGGAGCCGTCATGCGGAAGATTTTTGCGATTGCGGCGTGTGCGGCGGCGGCGTTCGCCGCGGACGCGGCGACTTACGAGGCGAAGTGGGAATCGCTCGACAAGCGGCCCACGCCGAGCTGGTGGACCGACGCCAAGTTCGGCATTTTCATCCACTGGGGGCCGTACGCGGTGCCCGCGTTCGCGCCCGTGCCGGAGGACGGCAAATTCCACTGGGACTGCTACGCCGAATGGTACCAGGGCAAGATGCTCGCGGGGAAAAAGGCGTTTCTCGACCATCACGCGTCGCATTACGGAAAGGCCCCCTACGGCAATTTCGCCGCCGCGTTCCGCGCGGAGAACTTCGACGCCGCGAAGTGGGCGAAGCTCTTCAAGCAGGCCGGCGCCAAGTACGTGGTGCTCACTTCGAAGCACCACGACGGCTTCGCGCTGTGGCCTTCGCCGGAGTCGCCCTACTACAACGCCGTGGCGATGGGGCCCGGACGCGACCTCGCGGCCGAGTTCTGCCGCGAAATGCGCGCGGCCGGGCTGAAGCGCGGCTTCTACTTCTCCATGCTCGAATACGCCAATCCGCTCTATCCCGCCATCCGCGACGGCAAGCCGGGCGCGTCGGCGCTCACGATCGAGGAGTGGAACGCGCGCGTCAACTTCCCGCAGCTCAAGGAACTCGCCGAAAAGTACGAGGCGGACGTGATCTGGCCGGACGGCGAATGGGACTATCCTTCCGCGCGCCATTGTTCCGAGGCGTATCTCGCGTGGCTCTTCAACGAATCCAAGGTGAAGGACTCGGTGGTGGTGAACGACCGCTGGGGCAGCGATTGCCGCGGCCGCCACGGCGGCCACTACACCACCGAGTACGTGGCCGAAGGCGGCAGCGCCGCCGGACTTTCGGCCGTGCACCCGTGGGAGGAGTGCCGCGGCATCGGCAATTCGTTCGGCTACAACCGTTTCGAAACGCCCGCGCAGTACATGTCCCGCGAGAAGTGCGTGGAGACGCTGGTGAAGATCGTTTCCGCCGGCGGCAATCTGCTCTTGAACGTCGGCCCCGCGGCGGACGGACGCATTCCCGCGGTCATGCAGGACCGCCTGCTCGCGATGGGCCGCTGGCTCGCCGTGAACGGCGAGGCCATCTACGCCACTACGCGCTGGGAGGACGCGCCCGCGGCCCTCAAGGAGAAGCGCGTCTACTTCACGCGCAAGGGCGACGATCTCTACGCGATCTGCTTCGCGTGGCCGAAGGACCTCGAAATCGCGAAGACCGGCGTGGTAAAGTCCGTGACGCTGCTCGGTTCGAAGGCCGAAGTCGCCTGGAAGGCGAAGGACGGCGGCGTGGTTATCTCGCCCGCGCCGCTTGCGCCTGACGCGCTGCCCTGCGAACACGCCTGGGCGTTCAAGATTTCCCGCTGAACGCGGCATCCCCGTCCGCCTAAATGATTTGCAAAATGCTTGTCAGGTTTTGGTTGACGGGCCGCCTAACCCAACATGGAACGACAAATTCCGGAAAGGTTGGTGTGACATGAACAAGGTGGCAATTCTTTTGACGGTTGGGATGGCCGTGCTCGGAACGCTGGTTTGCCGCGCGGACGGCAAGACGACCTATCGCGACGCGATGGGACGCAACCAGGGGTCGAGTTCGACGGACCGGTACGGCAAGACGACCTACCGCGACGCGATGGGGCGCAACCAGGGGTCGAGTTCGACGGACCGGTACGGCAAGACGACCTACCGCGACGCGCAGGGGCGGAACATGGGGTCGAGTTCGACGGACCGGTACGGCAAGACGACCTATCGCGACGCGCAAGGACGGAACATGGGGTCGAGCTCTACGGACCGATACGGCAAGACGACCTACCGCGACGCGCAAGGCCGCATTCAGGGAACGGCGACGACGGACCGATACGGCAAGACGACCTACCGCGACGCGCAAGGCCGCATCCAGGGAACGAAAAAATGAGTTTGGCGGCGTACCCGCGCCAGCGCCCGTGGCGGGTTGCCAAACGCGGATAATTTGCTATACTTTCGCGCCATGACATTTTGGTTTTTCA
>JAKSOX010000127.1 GCA_024405335.1 Kiritimatiellia bacterium | reverse complement strand
TTGTTGCCTTCGGCCAGACAGAATCCACGGCCGGTCTTGATCTCGCACTCCATGTCGAGCGCGCCGTCCGCCTCGAGCGTGCAGATCACCTGACGGGGATTCAGCACCTCGACGTTGTTTTCCGCGGCGAAGTCGCCGGCCGTGACGGTGCAAGGCCCTTTCGCCTTGAGCCGGATGGTCGTCGCCTCGCGCGTGAAAGTCTTGAGCAGAACGCGCTTGAGATTGAGAATGATGTCCGTGACGTCTTCCGCGCAACCCTTGATGGTGGAGAACTCGTGGGGAACGCCCTGGATCTTCACGCTCGAAATCGCGCAGCCCTCGATGGACGAGAGCAACACGCGGCGAAGCGAGTTTCCGATCGTGCGCGCATAGCCGATCTCGAAGGGGTCGGCGACGAAACGCGCGTAAGTCGCGGTCGCGCCGTCCTCCTTCTTGACGTTGCGGGGCATTTCGAAACGGCTCAAACGGATGGGCATGGAAAACCTCCTTTGAGAATGAACGAATTACGCCGAAAAATCAGCGCGAGTACAATTCGACGATGGCCTGCTCGTCCACGATCGGCGCGATCTGCTCGCGCGTCGGGATCGAAACGACCTCGGCCTTGAGGGCCGCGCGGTCGAGATTCAGCCACGTGGGCATCTGCGCCTGCGTCGCGGCTTCAAGCGCGCGCTGCGCGAAGTCCTTGGAGGCGGCCTTGTCCTTCACCGCCACCACGTCGCCCACGCCGAGAACCATCGACGGCACCGCGGCCTTGCGGCCGTTCACCGTGACGTGCCCGTGCAGGACGTACTGGCGCGCGGCGCGGCGGCTCGGCGCGAAGCCGAGACGGTACACCACGTTGTCGAGACGGAGCTCGAGCTGCTGCAAAAGGATTTCGCCCGTGACGCCTTTCTTGCGGAGGGCCTCCTGGAAGAAACGGTGGAACTGGAGCTCGCCCATGCCGTACTGGCGGCGAAGCGACTGCTTCTGGCGGAGCTGCTCGCCGTATTCGGACATCTTCCGCGCGCGACGCGCCACGTGCATGCCCGGAATGCCGGTTCCCTGCTCGATCGGGCACTTCGCGAGATAGCAACGCGCGCCCTTGAGAAAAAGCTTCTGACCCTCGCGGCGGCACTGGCGGCACACCGGACCCGTATAACGTCCCATTTTACACTCTCCTCCGTTTGCGCGGACGGCACCCGTTGTGAGCCAAAGGCGTCGTGTCCGTGATCATCGTGACGCGGATGCCGGCGGCCTGGATCGCGCGAACCGCGCTCTCGCGGCCGGCGCCCGCGCCCTGCATGCGCACTTCGCATTCGTGCATGCCCTTCGCCACGGCCGTGCGGGCCGCGTCCTGCGCCACCATCGTGGCCGCGAACGCCGTGCACTTGCGCGAACCCTTGAACCCGGCCTTGCCGGCCGAACTCCAGGCGATCACGCCGCCGCGGGCGTCGGCAATCGACACCTGCGTGTTGTTGAACGTGGAACGGATGAAGGCGATTCCGGCGGGAATCGACTTGCCCGTGCGGGCTTTCTTGGCGGGCGCTTCGGCGCCCTCGGCCGCCCCGGCGGCGGCATCAGCGGCAGCAATCGGCGCCGCTTCCGCGGCGACTTCGGGCTGCTTGAGGTTTTCTTCGCTCATGTTTTCCTTGTTTCCTTGACGAAAACTCACTTCTTGCCCGGCGCGGTCGCGCGCAGCACCGAAGCCGTGGACTTGCGGTTGCCCTTGCGCGTCTTCGCGTTCGTCTTCGTGCGCTGGCCGCGGCACGGCAGGCCCTTCTTGTGGCGGAGCCCGCGGTACGAACCGATCGAAATCAAACGGCGGACGTTCTGCGACACTTCGCGGCGAAGATCGCCTTCGACGCGGTAATGATCCTGGATGAACGTCACGATCGCGTGAATTTCATCCTGCGTGAGATCGTCGGCCTTTTTGGAAGGATCGACTTTGCAAGCGGCCAGCACGTCATCCGCGCGCTTAGGCCCGATTCCATGGATATAGCGGAGCGCGAAGCGAGCGTGCTTCTTGCCCGGAATATCCACACCCATCAGTCTCGGCATGTGTTGTTTCCTCTTTGGTTGAATTAACCCTGGCGCTGTTTGTGGCGCGGATTGGTGCAAATGACGCGCACCACGCCCTTGCGGCGGATGATGCGGCAATTTTCGCAAATGCGACGAACTGAACTGCGGACTTTCATGTGTATGCTTCCTGTGTCAAAAAGAGCGGCTATTATGCCACAACGGCGACCTTTTTGCAAGGGGGTATTTTCATTTATTTTTCGGCGGAGAAACTCCGTCTTCGGCCTTGACTGGCGGGGCGTTCGTTTCCCCGGCCTTCTTCGCGGCCTCCTCGACCTGCTTGAGCGTGTCGCGGATTTCCATGGAATCCGGCGCGAGCTGCAGGGCGTGCAGCGCGTCTTCGCGCGCCTCCCGCAAGTTGCCCCGGAGCATGGCGATGATCGCCAGGTTGTTCCACACGGCCGGCTCGGAACCGTTCCGCTTCAGGCACCGGCGCAGGAATTCCTCCGCGCGCCCGTACTGCTTGAGTTCGAAATACCCCATGCCCATGCCGAAGTTGGCGTTCGCGTCGTCCGGGTCGGCGTCGAGAATCGGCTCGGCGTAGCGCCGGGCCAGGTTGAAGTCCGCCCGCACGAGCGCGAACTGCAGGCCTTCGCGCGGCGTCATCTGGCGCAGCGTCATGTCGCGCGAGCGCGCCATGCCTTCCAGAATGCGCTTCAGGCTGGCGTTGGAGTCGTCGAGCTTGTCCGAAAGCGCGTTCTCCGCGAGCGCGCCCGCGGCGTCGCCCTGCCGGTCGAGGATTTCCGCGCGCAACCGCGCCATGCGCGCGACGCGCCACTGCGCGAAGAGGAACAGGTCGCGGATGCGCGGATCGACGCCCGCCGTGATGCCGCCCGCGGCGTAGAACGCCAGAATCCGCTTCGCGAGGTCGTGCGCGACCGCGATTCCGGCGCGGCGCGCGTCTTCCGGGACTCCCGCGGGACGCGACACCAGGCCCGACGCCGACGGCGTCGCCTCGCCGGAACGCCGCCACAGCCCGAACCCGAGCTGCCGCGCCACGTGCGCCAGACGGTCCGTTCTGTCGCGCTGCCAGGTGCGCCGCCGGCTGGGCGCGCCCACCGCCGCCGAGCGGCGGTCCTCCGAATCCTGCAGCGACTCGCGCCGCACGTGCACTTCGCGCGGACTCTGGCCGGACATCATCGACAGCACCCGCAGCCGCTTGCCGGAGCAGGCCGATTCCAGCTCGAGCATTTCGTCGAACGCGCCGTCCGCGAAGAGCCACGACGCGTCGCCGCATTCGGCCGCGGTTTCCTTCACGTAGTCGCGGACGACGCCCAGCATCGTCCGGGGCGCGGCGCTCGTGCGGCCGGGCAGGATCCCGAACGCGAACAGCGCCACGAACGCCGCCAACCCCGCGATCCGCAGCGCGCGCACGAACGTCGGCGAAGCCAGCACCCGGATCGCGCGCTTGGCCGAAACGGAATCCACCCGCACCAGCACCACCAGGCGCTTGTGGTCGCGGCAGAACGCGTCCACGCCGAACACCGCCAGCGCCGAAAGCAGCACCAGCGTGCACAGCACGGCGGCGACGACCAGGAAGAAGCCGTCGGCCACCATCGGCGGCTTTTTGATCCACGTCCAGAACCACAGCGGCGCCACCGACGAGAGCTGGCTGTAGGCGAGCGCTCCGCACGTCAGGAACAGTCCGCCGATGTGGTAGGGCAGGAAGTACTCTTCGTCCGTGGAACGGTTCGCAAGGGCGAAGGAGATGATCGTGGGCACGATCACCACGCCCACCCCCACGATCCAGCCGCCGATCGTCGCCGCGCCCGTGAACCCGTGCCACAGCTGCAGCGCGTACTGGTAGGGCACGTCGCCCCAGCCGAAACCCGAAGCCGCCAGGCCGTCCATCTTGGCGAAGCCGACCAGGTTCAGCGCCACGCCGGCGCAGAAACCCGCGCCCCACAGGAACGTGAGGTACCACTTGGAAACCTGCTTCACGAACGGATGCAGCAGCGACAGGTAGCCGAAGTCGCGCTTGGACGCCAAAAAGAAGAACAGCATCCAGAAAACGCCCAGGAAGAGGAAGCCGAAAAAGGTCTCGCTGCAAGTGAGCCCCAGGAGGAACATCGCCAGACACGCCGAAAGCAGGCCGCCGCTTTTCAGGAAGAGCACGTAGAAGAAAATCATCAGCACCAGCATGAGCGTTTCCAGCGTGACGGGCCCGAACGCCTGGCCCGAACGCCAAACGGGATCGGCGCAGACGAACGCCAGCGTCGCCAGCACGGCGATCAGGCGCGCGAGCAGTTGGCTCCAAAACGGATTGCCCTCGCGCGGACGCACGATCACGGCGAGGTAGCTGCGGAACGCGAGATACCCCACCGCCCCGATGGCGCCCAGGGCGACGTGCCCCAGAAACGGCAGCAGACCGGTGGCGCCCGAGACGCCGAAGAACCTGTAGAGCCCCCACGCGAACAGCCGCCAATGGCCCGGCATGATGGATTCGGCGGGACGCAGACCGGCCGCGACGTTGGCCGGGGCCCACGTGGCGGGATCCAGGCACGGATACGCGAAGCAGGAAATCAGCGCGAAAGCGACGCCGCCCAAAACCAGCGCCAGCAGCCCGTCCACCCACGTCAGGGGATCTGGCATCGTGCCGGCAACCGTCAGCGCGTCGTAGGGCACGTCCTCGAAATCGTCGTTTTCTTTCCGCCGCATCGTCAACTCCAAAATCGGTCAACTAACAAGAATGGCGACGGCACCGCCGTCGCCACCCGCCGCTCACGCGCGTTTCCTGCGACGCAAGCCCAAGAGCGCGCCGCCTATCAGGAAGAGCAATCCGCTTGTCGGCTCCGGCACCGCCGTGAACGCCCCGGGATTCCAGATTTCACCCGAAAAAGAAGTAAAATCTGTTGGCATGCCATCATGGACATAAGCCCCCAACGATTCGTACGATACAATCGACGAACGGCCAACGACATCATTCTGCGCATTCAAGAGCTCAATCAAAAAGTTTCTATCCGTAATGCCATCAAGATTCGACATCGCAAAGCCTTCAACCGTGGTGCCGCCAAAATTTATGGATCCAACTGGCACCGATGTCTCCGTCCACTTATCATAATCCTCATAATATGTCGTGGCGATATCGTTTTTCTTCGTTCCCGTGTAACTATCAAATGTCTGAGGTGTATAAGTTTCAATCCCCATGTCCGTTACAACCAAACGGGCTTGAGTGGCGTCGGCAATTCCCGTGTCGCTGTTGATTTGCCAAAACAACATATCCGCAGACACGCTAAAACCCAGCACAACGGCCAGAACAAACATGAACATCTTACATTTAACACTCATGGCATTCATTCCCATAAGATTCACGGTTACAACTTCGGCCACACGATATTAACGGCAGCATCGTGGCGGTTGACATACCAAAATGCCTCGCCGGCAAGCATGACAACATCCTTCTTCACAAACTTCTTAACGCCACCATCCTTTTCGGTCCGACCCCAACCGGTATCTTCCACAAACTTCCACTCCTCGTAATACGGGAACGTCTTCGTCTGGCGACGAATGGCATCGTTTGACCTTGCGCCAAAACCATACCATGTCGCTGCATCAATGCTGTTCAAATTGTATCCGTCAGCCTCGGCATACGGCGCGCAAACGATGGTGGATTTGTTGGCGGGGCAGGTCAACTGGCCAGATGCCTCCGACCAGTATTTGCCGTACAGGTAGAACGTCTTTTCAGCACCCGTGTTCGTGGCGATGTCGCTGCGGATCAGCCAAATGCCCGTGCCGCGGTCCAAGGTCGCGGTCTCCGCCGGCTTCGACGTCGTGACGCCCTCCTTGGTGGCGGACGCCATCGGCTGCCACGCGCCGCCGTTGATGTACCACGCATCCCAAGTCGAGCCGTTCCAATGGAGCGCCATCGTGCCATCTTCGAGGTTCGTGGTCTGGATGATT
>JAKSOX010000126.1 GCA_024405335.1 Kiritimatiellia bacterium | reverse complement strand
TGCGCGGATTGTGCGCCGGCCGCGCACCATGCGAATTCATCGGCAAGGACCACGCGTGACGGCGGAGTCGTTCGAAACATGAGCATTTGCGCAAAAACGTTGTTTGGAGCGGTGTTGGCCGCCGCCGCGGGATGCGCCGTCGCGCCTGGGACCGGCGCCGCCGCCGGCGTGGCGACGGCGCGCGACATGCGCGGGCCTTTCCCCATCATGTCCACGCCGTATTTCGACGACGGCGCGGTGGACTACGAAACGCTCGGGCGCGAGGCGCGGTGGACGGACGACTGCGGCTGTCCGGGCGTCATCTGGTGCCAGTCCAACGACGCGATCGACCTTTTGACGCGCGAAGAGAAGTTCAAGGGTTTCGAGGCCTGCGCGAAGGCGGTGGAAGGGCGGAAGATCACGCTCGCGCTCGGCGCGAACGGCACGAACGCTACGGAGATGCTGGAGATGGCCGCCGAAATCGAGCGCGTAGCCGCCCGGCATCCGACGGCCAAAATCGCGATGATATCCCGCCCGCCGGACGACGTGCGCACGGAGGCGGAACTCGAGGCGGCGTGGGACGCGTTGGGGAGAATCGTCCGCCGCCCCGTCATCTTCCAGACGTACGGCACGGAGAAAACCCCCACGCCGAGCGTGGAGCTGCTGGTGCGTCTCGCCAAGCGCCACCCGCACGCCTTCGGCTACGTGAAGGAGGAGGCGGCGGGCTGGGGCGCGAACGACCGCATGGTGCGCGAAAACGCGGCGAAGCCCGCGATGAAAACGGTGTTCGCGGGGTGGGGCGGCTGGCAGTGGCTCCACCAGCTGCGCCGCTGCGGCAGCGAAGGCCTGGTCACGGAGCGCTGCGCGTACGCGCCGATTCTCGCCGAAATCTGGCGCCGCCACGAGCGCGGCGAACGCGGCGTGGAGCTGGCCTCGGCCTACGCGATGTACCGTCTGCTGATCGACCAGCGGAACTATCCGGGCGGTCTGCGCGGCTATTCGCTGTATCTGCTCCAGCGCGAGGGCGTGTTCAAGAACCTCGTTTCGCGTCAGTACGCCGACGCGAAAACGACCGAGGGCGGCAGCTTCGGCGCCACGCGCGCGTGGAAACTCGAAACGGTGGCGCTCAAGCCCGAGCAGCGCGCGGAACTCGACGCGCTCCTCGAAGACATGCGGGCGTTCGTCGCCGGCAAATGAACGGAGGAAACATGGAAGCGAGCGACGAAAAAATCGCCAGGATGCGCGAATGGGTCGCGCGGCTCAACGCCGCCGCCGACGCCTACTACAACGGCCGCGGCGAACTGATGACGGACTTCGAGTGGGACGCGCTCTTCGACCAGGTGAAGGCGCTCGAACGGGAAACCGGCGTGACGCTGCCAGATTCGCCCACGAACAAGGTGAGCGCGGACGACGTCGCGGGGCAGAAGGAGCCGCACGAATTCGCGGCGCTTTCGCTCGCGAAGACGAAGAAGGTGGCCGACGTCGCCAAGTGGGCGGAAGGGCGTCCCGTTTGGCTTTCGTGGAAGTTGGACGGTCTCACGCTCGTGGTCACTTGGGATGGCGGCAAACTGACGAAGGTGGTGACGCGCGGCGACGGCCACGTGGGCACCAACGTCACGCACCTCGCGGAAGGCATCGGCGGCATCCCGAAGACGGTGAAGGCCAAGGGCCACCTCGTGGTGCGCGGAGAAGCGGTGATTTCCTACGCCGATTTCGAGGACTTCTGCGCGTCCGCGCAGGAGACGTACGCGAACCCGCGCAATCTCGCCTCCGGTTCGCTCACGCTCAAGGACGTCGAAGAGCTCAAGCTGCGGAAACTGCGGTGGGCGCCTTTCACGCTCGTCCATTCGGACGAACCCATCGACTCCTGGGGCGCGCGCATGGATTTCCTGGACGCGTGCGGACTCGAAACCGTCGCGCGCGAACGGCTGGACTCGCCGGACGAAGCGTCGATCCGGGCGGCGGTGGACCGGTGGACGGCGCTCGTCACCTCGCGCGCGAATCCGTTTCCGGTGGACGGGCTCGTCGTGTGCTACGACGACGTCGCCTACGCGCAGACGGGGTCGGTGACGGGCCATCACGCCACGCGCGCGGGTTTCGCGTTCAAGTGGCAGGACGAAACGGCGGAGACGGAGCTCGACCACGTGGAATGGAGCTGCGCCGTGGCGTCCATCACGCCGGTGGCGGTGTTCAAGCCCGTGAACCTCGAGGGCACCGTGGTGAAGCGCGCGTCGCTCTGCAACGTGTCCGAGTGCGAACGGCTCGGCCTGGGCGGTCCCGGCACGGGCCTTTCCGTGATCAAGGCGAACAAGATCATCCCGAAGGTGGTGGCGGTCACGCGGAAAACGGGCAGATTCGCGGTGCCGGCGAAATGCCCCGTGTGCGGCGCGCCCACGGCGACGAAGGTTTCCGACACGGGCACGAAGACGCTGCAGTGCACGAACGCGTCGTGTCCGGCGCGCGCGCTGCGCAAGTTCATGCGTTTCGTTTCCAAGGACGGCATGGACGTGGACGGCCTCGCGGGCGAGACGCTGGCCAAGTTCGTGAACAGGGGCTGGATCCGCACGTTCGCGGACGTGTACCGGCTGGGCGCGCACCGCGACGAAATCGCGGCGATGGAGGGATTCGGCGCGAAAAGCGCGGACAAGATCGCGGCGTCCGTGGAGCAGGCGCGCACGCGCGGCGCGGTGCGTTTTTTCGTGGCGCTGTCGATTCCGCTGTGCGGGCCGGACGTGGCGAAGCGGCTGCTGGCGGCGCACGGCGGCGACGCGAAGGCGCTCGTGGCGGCGGCGGAGGCCGCCGGCGGGGACGACCTCTTCGCGTCCGGCGACGGGGCGTTCGCGGCGATCGACGGCATCGGCCCGGGCAAGTCGGCGGCGTTCGTCGCGTGGTTCCGCGATCCCGCGAACCGCGCGCTCGTGGCCGATCTGTTCGGCGAGGTGTCGCTCGAACAGGCGCCGGCCGCCGCGGCGGGCGGCAAATGCGCCGGGCTCACGTTCGTGGTCACGGGCGACGTCCACCACTATCCGAACCGCGCGGCGCTGAAGGCGTACGTCGAATCGCAGGGCGGCAAAGTGGCGGGCAGCGTTTCCGCGAAGACGGATTTTCTCATCAACAACGACGTCGCCTCCACCTCGGGCAAGAACAAGAAGGCGCAGGAACTGGGCGTGCCGGTCATTTCGGAAGACGAGTTCGTCGCCCGCTTCGCCGCCGCCTTGGCGCTCTGATCGCACGTGGAGATTCCAACGCTTCGCTGATGCGAAGCGAGCGTGACGCGCATCACCCGCACGCCCCCGTCTTCCAGTCAGTTGAGTCAGTCAGTTGAGATTTTGCAGGACGCAGTTGACACGCGAACGTCGTGCGTGGTATCATATTGGGCGTTGGCGTGGTGAATGGTTTGCCATGCCCGTGGATGGTGGTGATTTCCTGGATGGACTTTGGGATTGAGGAGAAATCTGGCGACAATAGATTGAAAAAGACATAATCGGTCGTGCATCATTGGCGGCCGCATTCCCCACGGGGCAACCCGGAGCGGGAGATTGTGCGGGGTGGGCAACCTAACCCGTGCAGCGTACGCGATATCAGCGTATGACGCTTAATTCAGAAATCGCCAAATTTCAGTTCAGAAGCGGAATACGGTGGTCGCGCTACGCGGAGCAATCCGCGTGGCGTGTTTCATCATTCCATGTTTCTGAACGGGCGTTTGGCGATGCCTTGAATTAGACATGAAGAAATGAGGCACGCCACGCTCTTTTTCTGCACAAGAGGACTGGCGAACAGGATGTGCAGAGGAGTGGTTGAAATGTCCGAACGCTTGTGTGTTGTGATGCCGGTCTATAACGAGGAGGCGGTTGTTGGTGCCGTCCTCGAGAAGTGGACGGCTGAACTTGACAGTCTTGCGATTGACTATGTGATCCGGCCTTACAACGACGGATCGAAAGACGGGTCGCTTTCCGTCATGCGCGAGATCGCCGCGAAACACTGGCGAATCGACGTGCGCGACAAACTGAACGGTGGGCACGGCAATACGATTCTTGCCGGATATCGCGAAGCTGCCGCAGACGGGTTTGACTGGGTGTTCCAAATTGATTCGGACGATGAAATGGGGCCTGACAAGTTCGGAGAATTGTGGTCCAACAGAGCGGGACGTGATTTTCTTGTCGGCATTCGCGATGGACGACGACAGGCCTTGGTCCGGAAAATCGTCTCGTTCGTTTCGCGTCTTTGCGTGAGATTGTTTTACGGCAAGGGCGTTTGGGACGTGAATACGCCCTATCGTCTTATGCGCGTTTCGGCGTTCAAGAGGTTTTTCGTGGAGATTCCCATGACGACCTTCGCGCCGAACGTGATTCTTTCTGGCTTGGCGGCGAGGCACAAATTCCGTTTGTTTGAAACGCGCGTTCCCCAGCACGATCGCACGACGGGTGAAGTTTCCATCAGGAAATGGAAACTGCTCAAAGCGGCGGCAAGGGGTTTTGTGCAGACGATCTGGTACGCATGGTCGTCTGCTTCGGCAATGGAGAGGTGCAAGTATTTGGCCTGTGTGGCTTTGGCGGCGGTTGCCATTGTGTCGGCAACGATCGGCTTTGCGAATGGATGGCGTGAGTATGACTTCCAGTGGGATCCTGCCAAGTTGTTGATGATGGGTGAAAACCCCTATCTGTATTCACTTGAGCACAAGCCAGTTTTGCATCCGGGCTTTATGGAGAAGTTCATTGAGCCAAATCAGGTTCCGTCGTGCCTGTATTTGTTGGCGCCGTTTACTTTCTTGCCGCAACTTGAAGCGAACTACGCGTGGGACGCCTGCAATCTCTTGTTCACGATTATGTTCCTCGTGTTTGCGTTCAAACTTTGGAGAAAGGACATTGGAGATTTTGGGTGCGCGCTTGTCGGTCTTTTGCTTTTGTCGGGTACCCCCTGGCGGATTTTGATTGGCAATGGGCAACATTTGATGTTTTCGCTGGCATTTTTTGTTGCCGCTCTTTGGGCTGACGAAAAAGGCCGTTCGTGGTTGTCAGGTGCATTGCTGGCGATTGCGATGTTCAAGTATACGACAACCGCGCCCTTGGCTTTTGTGTTCATCGCTCGAAGAAGTTGGATGCCCATGTTCATTTGCGGGGCGATTCATGTCGCGTTGAGCATTGTTGCAGGATGTGCGGTAGGCGAAAGTCCGATTGCGTTGATATCGCAGGCGTTGAAAGTCGGAAGTGGTCTCACGGGGCAGGGCGGGGCGGACGTCGCAAGTTTGGCGAGGTCGTTTGGCTTGGTGGATCCAGTTTCGTCGTTCGCGCTTGCCGGATATGTCGCATATGGTTGTCTTTGTGTTGCCATTGCCTGTTTCGGGGCAACGGATTGGTTGCTCAAGCTCGCAACGCTGGCCGTGGTGTCGAATGTCGCGTGCTATCATCGTTGCTATGATTTTGTTACATTGCTCTTTCCGCTTGCAGTCGTGCTTCGCGATTGGAGGGCAAAAGGTCTGGAGGAACATGTGCTTTGTGCTTTCACGGTAGCGTGTGTCGGTTGGACGTTCTTTGGCTCAAAGGCGGCGGAGATGTTGAAGTTGGACGCCAATTACGTCTTGATCGAATTTTGCATGCAACATGCCCTTTTGTTTGCCTTGCTGTTCAGACTTGCGAAATGTCGCCATGTTTGCAAATTGTCATACGGGCATCCGTAGCGCGACGGTTGACCATGCGGCGTTCATTTCGCCGCCGCGTCCCAGTTGTCCCGATGGCGGTCTCGACTGCCGGTCGGAAAACGCTCGCTTGGAGCACTCCTTTTGGGGTATAACCCCTAAGCCCTTTGGGGTCCTACCCCTAACCCTTTTGGGGTATAACCCCAAGACCTTTTGGGGTATAACCCCAAAAGGGTTTGGTGTCCACCCCAAACGCATTTGGTGTCAACACCAAACGGCTTAGGGGTTATACCCCAAAAGGAGTGCCCCAAGGGAGCGAATCGCGTGCGCGAACGGAGCGAATCGCGC
>JAKSOX010000125.1 GCA_024405335.1 Kiritimatiellia bacterium | reverse complement strand
ACACGATGAAGGGCTACTACAACATGCCCGAGCAGACCGCGAAGTGCATCGACGAAAACGGCTGGCTCCATTCCGGCGACGTCGGCAAGATGGACGAACACGGCTATTTCTACATCACGGGGCGCCTCAAGGACCTCATCATCCGCGGCGGCGAAAACATCTCGCCGAAGGAAGTCGAGGACTTCCTCGGCACCATGCCGGGCGTGAAGGACGTGGCCGTGGTGGGCTGTCCCTCGAAGAAATACGGCGAACAGCCCGCGGCGTTCATCATCCCCGCGGACGGCGCCACGCCCGCCGCCGCCGACGTGCAGCTTTATTGCAAGGACAAGATTTCCTGGTTCAAAATCCCGAAATACGTCCACTTCATGGACGCGTTCCCGATGACGGCGAGCCAGAAAATACAAAAATACAAATTGCGCGAGATGGCCGCAGCGTTGTGGCCCGACGCGTGATTTTCAACCCGAAAGGACAAACACAATGCTCAAAGTGGAGAACCTGAAGAAAAACTTCGGCGCTTTCCTGGCGGTAAAGGGCATTTCCTTCACCGTCGAGAAAGGCGAAGTACTCGGCTTTCTGGGGCCCAACGGCGCCGGAAAATCGACGACCATGCGCATGATCACGGGCTTCCTGACCCCTTCGTCCGGAACGGCCGTGGTCTGTGGACACGACATGGCCAAGGAGCCCGTCGCGGCCAAGGCATGCATCGGCTACCTGCCGGAATCCGCGCCGAGCTACCGCGCGATGACGGTGGAGGACTTCCTGCTCTTCGCCGCGAAGATGCGCGGCTTCGCCGGCGCCGAGGCGAAAGCCAAGACGGACGCCGTGATCGAAAAGGCGCGCCTCGCGGACGTGCGCCGGCAGACCATCGACACGCTTTCGAAGGGCTATCGCCAGCGCACGTGCTTCGCGCAGGCCATCCTGCACGATCCACAGGTGCTGATCATGGACGAACCCACCGACGGCCTCGACCCGAACCAGAAGTTCGTGGTGCGCGAAATGATCCGCGAAATGTCGGCCGACAAGGCGATCATCATTTCCACCCACATCCTCGAGGAAGTGGACGCGGTGTGCACGCGCGCGATCGTGATCGCGGGCGGAGAAATCAAGGCGGACGGCACGCCGGAGGAGCTCCGCAAGCTCGACGAATCGGGCAAGCTCGACGTCGTGTTCCGCAAACTCACCATGGGAAAGGAGGCGTGAGATGACGAAGCAAAGTCCTCTGCGCAACGTGCGGACCATTTTCGCGCGTGAATTCAAGAGCTATTTCGACGCGCCGGTCGCCTACGTGTTCCTCGTGGCGTTTCTGGTGCTCGTGGGCTTCCTCACCTTCGGCGTGGCGATGTTCTACGAACGCCGCCAGGCCGATTTGACGCCGTTCTTCTTCTGGCATCCGTGGGTTTACCTGCTGCTGGTGCCGGCCGCCACGATGGGGTCGTGGGCGGACGAGCGGCGCAACGGCACGCTCGAACTGCTGCTGACGCTGCCCGTGACGCTGGGCGAGGCGATCGTGGGCAAGTTCCTCGCGGCCTGGGCGTTCATCGCCACCGGCCTCGCGCTCACGCTTCCGATCGCCTTCACGGCGGCGTGGCTCGGCAACCTCGACTGGGGCGCCGCGTTCTGCGGCTACCTCGGTTCGCTGCTCCTCGCGGGCGCGGCGGCGGCGATCGGCGTGTTCGCGTCGTCCCTCTCGCGCAGCGGCGTGATCGGTTTCGTGGTGGCGCTCGCGATCACCTTCGCGATGCTCCTGATCGGATTCGATCCGTTCACCTCCGCGCTGGCGAACTGGGGCGTGCCCGGCGCGCTCGTGGACGGCGTGGCGGCGTGTTCGCTGTTCCACCACTTCGAAGCGCTGCGGCGCGGCGTCGTGGACCTCGGAGACGTGGGCTACTACGCCGCGGTGATCGCGGTGGCGCTCACCGCCGCCAAGGTCGCGGTGGACTCGAACCGCAAGTCCGCGTCGCTTCTGGGCCTCGCGCTCGTGACGGCGATCGCGGCGGCGGCGGATCTCATCCTCGCGAACCTGCCGCTCCGCGCGGACTTCACCGCCGAAAAGCTCTACACGCTTTCGGACGGCTCGAAGGCCGTGCTGGGCCAGCTGGACAAGGACGTCACGGTCAAGTACTACTTCAGCGCGTCGTCCGACCAGATGCCGGCTTCGCTCAAGAGCTACGCGCAGCAGGTGAAGAACCTGCTCGCCGAATACGAGCTCGCCGGCAAGGGCCGGCTCGTGCTGGAAGCGTACGATCCGAAACCCGATTCCGACGCCGAGGAATGGGCGCAGCGCTACGGCGTCGAACAGCAGGCCGTCACCCCGCTCGGCGCGGGCGTGTACTTCGGCCTCGTGGCGGTTTGCGGCGACCACGAAGAGACGCTGCCGCGCCTCTCGCCCCGCACCGAGTCGACGCTCGAATACGACCTCACGCGCCTCGTCACGCGCGTCGCGTGGCCCGAGCGCCCCGTGGTGGGCCTCATGACGTCCGTGCCCGGCGTCGTCGCGCCGCCGATGAACCCGATGATGGGCCGCCAGGGGCCGCAGGGCTGGGCCGCGATCAACGAGCTCAAGAAGGACTACGACGTGCGCGTCGTGGAGCCGACGGCCGAGGAAATCCCGGCGGAGGTGAAGACGCTCGTGCTGCTGCACGCGCGGGACCTTTCGGACAAGACGCTTTGGGCGATCGACCAGTTCGTGCTGCGCGGCGGCCGCCTCGTGGCGTGCGTCGACCCGTTCAACGTGAAGGAGATGCTCGCTTCGCGCGAACGGCAGAACCCGATGATGGGCGGCGCCGGCGGCGAAGGGCCCTCCACGCTCGGCAAGCTCTTCGAGGCGTGGGGAATCGGCTTCGATTCCAACCGCGTGGTCGCCGACCTCACGGCCGCGACGCGCCTGAACATGGGCAACGGCCGCGGCGAAGAGAACCCCGCGTTCCTGTCGCTCAAGCAGGGCCACATGTCCAAGGACGACCTGCTCGTGGGCCGGCTCACCCAGGTGATGTTCCCGTTCGCGGGCGCGTTCGCGTTCACGGCGAAGGACGGCCTCAAGTTCGAGCCGCTCATCACCACCTCGGCGGACAATTCGTGCTTCGTTTCCGGCCACGCCGTGCGCTTCGGCCTGCAGGCGATGAAAAACGAACTCGTCGCGGACAAGGACGGCCGCGTGGTGGCGGCGCGTCTCACGGGCGATTTCAAAACCGCCTTCCCGAAGGGGCCGGACGGCACGAACGACGTGTCGAAGGCGCTCCAGCAGGGCAAGGGAGCGGTGCTCCTCTTCGGCGACGCGGACTTCCTCGCGGACGATTTCTGCGTGCAGGTAATCAACACGCCGTTCGGCCAGATGGTCCAGCCGATGAACGACAACCTCGCGCTCTTCGCGAACGTGATCGAGCAGTTCGCGGGCCGCTCGGAACTCATCGGCGTGCGTTCGCGCGGCGTGTCCAACCGTCCGTTCGAGAAGGTGGACAAGCTCGAGGCCGCCGCGCTCAAGAAGTGGCAGGCGAAGGAAAGCGAACTCCAGGGCGCGCTCCAGGAGACGCAGCAGCGCCTTTCCGCGCTCCAGCGCCAGAAGAGCGGCAACGACCGCCTAATCCTCTCGAAGGAGCAGCAGGACGAAATCGTCCAGTTCCGCAAGAAGCAGGCGGACGTGCGCCGCCAGCTCAAGAACGTGCGCAAGGAACTCACGGCGGACATCGATTCGCTGGGACTGCGTCTCAAGGTGCTCAACGTGATCGGCGTGTCGCTGCTCGTGGTCGCGTTCGGTTTGTTCCGCGGCTGGAAGCGCCGCCGTCACTGAAAAGGAGGAATTTGACATGACGACCAAGAATCTCGTTGTCCTCGGCGGCGTGGCCGCCCTGCTCGGCCTCGGCGCGTACGTGACGTCGTCCGGGCGCAAGCTCGGAACGCCAGCGCTCGCGGGCAAGAGCGTGCTCGCGCCTTTCGAGGCGTCCGAACTCGCCGCCATCGACGTGGGCGGCAAACTGAAACTCGTTTCCGGCACGAACGGCTGGGAAATCGCGACGCTCGGCGGATACCCCGCCGACGTCACGAAAATCCGCGAGCAGGTCCTGAAGCTCCAGGACCTCAAAGTGGGCCAGGTCGTGCGCGGCCGCGGCGTGGGGCAGACCGTCCTCGTCGACCTCCAGAACGCCGCCGGCAAGTCGCTCGCGTGCGTGACGCTCGGCGACAAGCACGTGGCGAACGCCAAGGGCGAAATGGCGATGTACGGCGGCTATCCGGACGGACGCTACGTCTCGTTCAAGGACCAGACCGTGCTCGTGAAGGATCCGCTCGAAGCGTTCGACGGCGACGTCAAAAGCTGGTGCGAGGCGAAGATCTGCGACAAGCCCTACGTGAGCTTCAACACGATCGAGCCCGACGCGAAGCCCGAAGTGACGGGTTTCGCCACCGGCAAGGTCTGTCGCGTGGACGCGCACGGCGCGACGAACCTCGTCGCCCGCGTGGGCGCGACGGCCGCGAACGGCACGGACCGCTACTTCCAGATCGAGGGCGAAAAGTGGATCTACACCATTTCGTCCTACACGGCCGACCAGCTCGTCAAGGAGCCGGAGAAGCCCGCGGAAGCGAAACCGGCCGAAGCCAAGCCCGCGGAAACGAAGCCCGCGGAAGCGAAGCCGGCCGAGGCCAAACCCGCGGAGGCCAAACCGGCCGAATCCAAGCCCGCCGAAAACAAGCCGGCGGCGGCCAAGCCGGTCGAAGCGAAACCCGCCGAAGCGAAGAAGTGAAAACGAAGGAGTGAAGGCCATGGGCATTTTCAAGGCGTACGACGTCCGCGGCGTGTACGGCGTGGACTTGACGGACGAACTGATGCACAAAATCGCGCGCGCCTACGTGCGCTTCGCCGGCGTGAAGAAAATCGTCGTGGCGCGCGACTGCCGCAAGAGTTCCGACGCGCTTTTCGCCGCGTTCGCCAAGGGCGCGTGCGACGAGGGGTGCGACGTCCTCGACGCGGGCCTGGCCTCCACTCCGATCAGCTACTTCGCGAACGGCACGCTCGGCGCGGACGGTTCCGTGATGATCACCGCGTCGCACAACACCAAGGAGTGGAACGGCTGCAAACTGTGCCGCGCGAACGCGGTGCCGATTTCCGGCGCCACCGGCATCAAGGAAATCGAAAAGATCGTGCTGGCGATGGGCGACGACGAGCCCCCGGCCGCCGTGCGCGGCACGGTGTCGAAGGCGGACGTCGTCGCGCAATACGCGGCGCACGTGCGCGCGTTCGAGCACATGGCCAAGCCCGTGCACGTGGCGATGGACTTCGCCAACGGCATGGGCATCGCGGAATCCGCGGCGTTCGCGGGCAGCCCCCTCACCTACGACGCCCTCTACGGCGAGTACGACGGCGACTTCCCGAACCACGACGCCAACCCGCTGCACGCGGAAACGCTCAAGGACCTTCAGGCCCTGATCCGCGCGAATCCCGGCAAATACGCGTTCGGCGCGGCGTTCGACGGCGACGCCGACCGCGCGGGTTTCGTGGACGAGAAGGGCGAGGTGATTCCGATGGATTTCACCACCGCGCTCATCGCGCAGGATCTCCTCGCGTCCAATCCCGGCGCGACGTGTTTCTACGACCTGCGCAGTTCGCGCGTCGTGGCCGAGACGATCGCGGCGGCCGGCGGCAAACCGATGATGTCCCGCGTGGGCCATTCGTTCATCAAGGCGCAGATGCGCGAGAACGACGCGATTTTCGCAGGCGAACTTTCGGGGCACTACTACTTCAAGGCAAACTTCACGGCAGAGTCGAGTTCGATGGCGACCTTCGCGCTCGCGAACATCGTATCCAAGGCCGGCAAGCCGCTTTCCGAGCTCGTCGCGCCGCTGCGCAAATACGCGCAGTCCGGCGAGATCAACTCGCAGGTGGCGGACGCGGCGGCGGTGCTCGAGCGCATCCGCGGAACGTACGACTGTTTCGAGCTTGACGGCGTGTCCTGCGACCGCTGGGACGCCGAGGGCTGGTGGTTCAACGTGCGCATGAGCAACACGGAGCCG
>JAKSOX010000124.1 GCA_024405335.1 Kiritimatiellia bacterium | reverse complement strand
GACGGCAAGGCGGACATTGCGGAGACCAAGTCGCTGATCGGTTTGGTGCATCCGTTTTCCGCGAAGGATCCGGACGTCGAGTTCTTCGAGTACCTGCTCGTCGCCATTGCCGAAGACGGCGTCGTCACGCCGGAAGAATCCCGGGAACTTGCCGCGGCGATTGCGCGGTTGATTGCGAAGTACTCGCAATCCGATGCGGTCTACGACGCGTACACGCTGGGTTTGCCCAAGATGGGGCTTTTGGGCGTCCAGCACATGTTCGCCATGTTCGGCGCCACGATTCTCGTGCCGATCCTCACGGGGCTCTCGCCGAGCGCCACGCTTCTTTTCGCCGGTCTGGGCACGCTGCTTTTCCACTTCCTCACGAAGTGCATGGTGCCGGCGTTCCTCGGTTCGTCCTTCGCGTTCCTCGCGGGCTATTTCGCCCTCACCGGTCTCGCCGGCACGGCGGGCTACGAGAAGATGACCAAGGAGGTGCTGCTCCAGTACGCCTCGATCGGCGTCGCGGCGAGCGCGGTGGTCTATTTCGTGGTGGCCGCGTTTGTGAAGGCGTGCGGCGTTAAGACGGTGATGAAGTTCTTTCCGCCCGTGGTGACGGGTCCGATCATCATCGGCATCGGCCTCGTGCTGGCGCCCGTGGCGGTGAACAGCTGCGGCAGCTGCTGGCCCGTCGCGATCATCGCGATCCTCACGGTGGTGTTCTTTTCCGTGTGGGGCAAGGGCATGCTCAAGATCATCCCGATTCTCATGGGCGTGATCGTTTCCTACCTCGCGTCCGTCGTGTTCGGATGCCTCGGGTGGGCCGACAAGATCGACTATTCCAAGGTCGCCGAAGCGGACTGGGTGGGTCTGCCGGTCCAGTGGGCCAACACCACGTTCCCGGTGCTCGCCCATCCCGACAAGGGACTGCTCGTCACCGCGCTTTGCATCGTGGTGCCGATCGCGTTCGCCACGATCATGGAACACGTGGGCGACGTCTCCGCCATCAGCTCCACCGTGAAGCGCAACTTCTTCGAGAATCCCGGCCTGCACCGCACGATGCTCGGCGACGGCCTCGCCACGGCCCTGGCCGCTCTCTTCGGCGCGCCGGCGAACACCACCTACGGCGAAAACACGGGCGTTCTTTCGCTTTCCAAGGTGTACGATCCGCGCGTGATCCGCATCGCGGCCTGCCTCGCGATCCTCGTTTCGTTCTGCCCGAAGTTCTCGGCGTTCATCGGCACGATTCCGCCCGCCACCATCGGCGGCGTTTCGTTCGTGCTCTACGGCATGATCGCCGCCGTCGGCGTGCGCAACCTCGTGGAAAGCCAGGTCGACCTCGGCAAGTCCCGCAACATGCTCATCGCCGCGATCATCCTCGTGCTCACGCTGGGCATCTCCTTCTCCAAGGCCGGCGCGATCAAGTTCGCGTGCGGCGGCGTCAACTTCGCGCTCTCCGGCCTCGCGGTGGGAGCGCTCGCCGGCATCGTGCTCAACGCGATTCTCCCGGGCAAGGATTTCGTCTTCTCCGAGACGGCGCCCGGCATCAAGGATCCGGATCGTTTCGGCGGCGAAAAGACGAAATGACGCAAATCGAACCACCGGAGAAAACACCATGCTCACCGTGCTCAACCATCCGCTCGTCGACCACCGCATGACCTATCTGCGGGACGTCAAAACCCAGCCCAAGCTTTTCCGCGAGCTCGTGAACGAACTCACGGAGTTCCTCGCGTTCGAGGCGCTCAAGTCGCTCAACACCGTCGAGGTCGAAGTGCAGACGCCCGTCGCGAAGACCAAAGGCCGCAAGGTGTCCGACCAGATCGTGCTCGTGCCGATTCTGCGCGCGGGCATGGGCATGCTCGACGCCATGCTCCACGTGCTCCCCTACGCCAAGGTCGGCGTGCTCGGCATGCAGCGCAACGAGGAAACGGCCGAACCCGTTCCCTACTACGCCAAAGTGCCGCCGGCCAAGGGCGGCGAACTCGCGATCGTGATCGATCCGATGTTCGCCACCGGCGGCAGCGCGGTGGACGCCGTGACGCAGCTGAAGAAGCTCGGCTACAAGCGCATCGTGTTCCTGTGCCTCGTGACCGCGCCGGAAGGCGCCGCGAATTTCGAGCAGCACCATCCCGACGTGCCCGTGTACACGGCCGCCAAGGACGAGCGCCTCAATTCGCATTTCTACATCGTTCCCGGTCTCGGCGACGCCGGCGACCGCATTTTCGGAACGCTGTGAGCGGCGTGGCGCAGCCGGCCGGCGCGGGGCGGTTGGCGTCGTTGGACGCCTTCCGCGGCTTTGACATGTGTTTCATCATGGCCTTCGACGGCCTCGTTGCGTCGTTGGCCTGGCTCTTTTCGGGAATCGCCGACTGGAACGCGTTCCTGGACGCGAGCTGGATCGCGCGGCAAATGCGCCACGTGCCGTGGAACGGTTTGCATTGGATCGACTGCGTCTTCCCGACGTTCCTGTTCATCGCGGGCGTTTCGTTTCCGTATTCGTACGCGAAGCAGGTGGCCCGCGGCGATTCGCCGCGCGCGATCCACTTGCGCCTGCTCCGCCGCGCGCTGGTGCTGATCGCGCTCGGCGTCGCGTACAACGGGTTTTTCGGCCTCGAGTTTCCGATGCGCTACGGCAGCGTGCTCGGAAAAATCGGTTTCGCCTGGGGCTTCGCCGCGCTCCTCTACGTGCATTTCCGCGCGAAGGCGCGCGTCGGCATCGCGTTCGGCATCCTGCTGGCGTATTGGCTCGTGACGCGCTTCGTGCCCGCGCCGGACGCGCCGCCCGGCACGGACGTGTTCACGGCGGCCGGCTGTTTCGCGGGCTGGGTGGACCGCATGATCATGCCCGGCGTGTTCTACTGCAAGGACCCCGCCACGGGCCGGAGTCTGCTGGAGCCGAACGGACTGGTCGTTTGCGTCGCCGCCATCCCCACGGCGATGTTCGGGATGCTCGCGGGCGATTTCGTGCGGTCCGCGCTTTCCGGCGCCAAAAAGGCCGCGTTCATGCTGCTCGCGTCGGCCGCGCTGGTGGCGCTCGGGCTGCTGGTGTCGCTGTCGTTCCCGATCAACAAGATCATGTGGTCGCCCAGTTTCACGTTGGTGGCGGGCGGCGGTTCGCTCGCGTTTTTCGCCGCGTTCTACTGGCTGATGGACGTGAAGGGCTGGCGGCGGTGGGCGTTCTTCTTCCGGGTGATCGGCATGAATTCCATCTTCATCTACCTCTTCCAGCGCGTCGTGCCGGTGAGAACCGTTTCGCTCTTTTTCGTGGGCGGCCTTGCGCGTCTCGTCGATCCCGGCGAGGGCGCCGCCTGGTCGTGCGTCGTCTACGCGGGTCAGATCGCGGTGTGTTGGCTCGTGTTGTATTTCCTCTACCGCAAGCAGACTTTTCTGAGGACGTGAACGTGGACGGCATTTGTTTTCTCGACGGCGGCTTCGGCACCGAACTCCAGGCGCGCGGATTGCCGCCCGGAGCCGATCCTTCGGACTGGAATCTCGAACGCCCGGAGGCCGTGTCGGCGGTCCATGCGGACTACGTGGGCGCCGGTTCGCAAGTCGTGCTCGCCAACACCTTCGGCGCGACGCGCCTCAAATACCGCGGCGGGCACGACCTCGGCGAACTCGTGGCCGCCGCGGTGCGCAACGCCCGCGCCGCCGGCCCCGGGCGCGTCGCGCTGGACGTGGGCCCCACCGGGAAACTGCTCAAGCCCGTGGGCGATCTCGATTTCGACGCCGCCTGCGAAGCGTTCGCCGAGGAAATCCGCTTCGGCGCCGCCGCGGGCGCGGACCTCGTGTTCGTCGAAACGATGGGCGACCTTTACGAACTCAAGGCGGCCGTCCTCGCCGCGAAGGAGAATTGTTCGCTTCCCGTGTGGGCCACGGTGGCGCTCCAGGAAAACGGCACGGTTTTGACGGGCGGCGACGTGGAGGCGTTCGCCGCCCTGGCGGAAGGCCTGGGCGTGGACGCGCTCGGCTTCAATTGCGGACTCGGCCCGGATTTGATGCTGCCGTTCGTGGAGCGCCTCGCCCGCGCGACGCGTCTGCCGATCGTGGTGAAGCCGAACGCGGGGCTCCCGAAACTCGTGGGCGGCAAAACGGTGTTCACCGTGGGGCCCGAAGAATTCGCCGACCACGTCGCGCGGCTCGTGGACGCGGGCGCGCGCGTCGTGGGCGGGTGTTGCGGCACCACGCCCGCGCATCTCGCCGCCGTGCGCGGAAACCTCGGCGGCGCGGCTCCCGCCCGCCCGCCGCTTCCCGCCCGCGCCACCGTGGTGTCCTCGGGGTCGCGGGCGCTGGCGTTTCCGCCGCCCGCGGCGTTTCCGGGCGCGGAGCCGGTGCTGATCGGCGAACGCATCAACCCCACCGGCAAGAAGAAACTCCGCGAAGCGCTCAAGGCGGGCGACGTCGCCTACGTGCTGCGCGAAGCCGTGGCGCAGCAGGACGCCGGCGCGCGCGTGCTCGACGTGAACGTGGGCGTGCCCGGATTGGACGAACCGTCCGCGCTCGTGCGCACCGTGGAAGCCGTGCAAAGCGTGACGCCGCTGCCGCTGCAGATCGACACGTCCGACCCCGTCGCGCTCGACCGCGCGCTCCGGCGCTACAACGGCAAGGCGCTCGTCAACTCCGTGAACGGCAAGCGCGAGTCGATGGACGCGGTGTTTCCGGCGGTGAAGAAATACGGCGGCGTCATGGTGGCGCTTGCGCTGGACGAAGCGGGCATCCCGAAAACCGCCGAAGGCCGCCTCGCGATCGCCGCGAAGATTCTGGCGGAGGGACGGAAATTCGGCTTCGGCCCCGAGGACTTCATCGTGGACGTGCTGTGCATGGCCGTTTCCGCGGACGGTTCGGCCGGGCGCGTGGCGCTCGACGCGCTCAAGCTCGTGCGCGAAAAACTGGGCGTCCACACCGTGCTGGGCGTTTCGAACGTGAGCTTCGGCCTTCCGGACCGTCCGCTGCTGAACGCGGCGATGCTTTCGCTCGCCGCGGGGGCCGGCCTTTCGGCGGCCATTTTCAATCCGTCCGCGCCGCGCGCCAACGCGGATCCCGCCGCCCGCGCCGCGCTGCTGGGCGAAGACGCGAACTGCCTCCGGTGGATCGGCCGCGCCACGCCGCCCGCGTCCGCGCCCGCCCCTGCGTCGCAATCCGCCGCCGTTCCGGAGGCGGCGCTTTTCGACGCCATCCGGCGCGGCCTCAAGTTGGACGCCGCGTCCGCCGCGACGGCGCGGCTCGCCTCCGGCGCGACGCCGCTCGACGTGATCGACCGGGCCATCGTGCCGGCGCTTGAAGACGTCGGCCGCGGCTTCGAGACGGGCAAGCTGTACCTCCCGCAACTGCTCATGGCCGCCGAGGCGGCGTCCGCCGCGTTCGCGTCCGTGCGCCGGGCGATGGCCTCCGCGGCGATTCGGGCGAACGCCGAGCCGCCGATCGTGATCGCCACCGTGAAGGGCGACGTCCACGACATCGGCAAGAACATCGTGCGCGCGTTGCTGGAAAACTACGGGCACCCCGTCGTGGATCTGGGCCGCGACGTGCCGCCCGAGGAGGTGGTGGCGGCGGCGAAACGCACGGGCGCGAAGCTCGTGGGGCTTTCCGCGCTCATGACCACCACGGTGGGCGCGATGGCGGAAACGGTGCGGTTGCTGCACGAACGCTGCCCGGGCGTGAAGACCTTCGTGGGAGGCGCCGTGGTCACCGCGGAATACGCCCGCGAAATCGGCGCCGACTTCTACACGAAGGACGCGATGGCGAGCGTGCGCCTCGCCGCCGCCGAAAACGGATGACGCGCCGTCCGTTTTGAAAAATCCTGTCAGGTTTTGCGCCGCCGTCCGCCTTGCAAAACAAAACGGCAAGAGAAAAGGGGGGAACGACATGGACAAAACCAGAATCATCATTGCGGCGGTCTTGGCGTGCGCGTGCGCTTTCGCGTGGGCGGACGGGAAGACGACCTACCGCGACGCCCAGGGACGCATCCAGGGCACGAAAAAATGACGCGCGGCGTATGGACGCCGCGTTTCACCACGGAACGCGCGGAAGCCCGCTTCGCGGGGCACGGAAGCGGTTGGGAAATGGCGCAAGCTCCACCCAACCC
>JAKSOX010000123.1 GCA_024405335.1 Kiritimatiellia bacterium | reverse complement strand
ACGACATCCAGGCGTATCTCTCGACGAAGCCCGCGAAGGCGGTCGGCGATCCCGCGCGCTGGGAGCAGGCGACGCAGTCGCTCCGCGACGCGCTCGACCAGGAGGGGATGAGCTACGAGGTCGACGAAGGCGGCGGCGCGTTCTACGGTCCGAAGATCGACATGAAGATCAAGGACGCGCTGGGGCGGCCGTGGCAGCTCGGCACGGTGCAGTTCGACTTCAACCTGCCGGAGCGCTTCCACCTCACCTACGTCGGGGCGGACGGCAAGGAGCACCAGCCCTACATGGTGCACCGCGCGCTGCTCGGCTCGATCGAGCGCTTCTTCGGCATCCTCATCGAGCACTACGCGGGCGCGTTCCCGCTGTGGCTCGCGCCGGAACAGGTGCGCATCCTGCCGATTTCGGACAAGGCGCTCGACTACGCGAAAAAGATCCAGGCCGCGCTCAAGCAGGCCGGCTTCCGCGTGGACGTGGACGTCTCCGCCGAAAAGCTCGGCGCGAAGATCCGCGCGGCGACGCTGATGAAGGTGCCCTACCAGGTGGTGGTGGGCCCGCGCGACGAAGCGGCCGGCCAGATTTCGGTGCGTTCGCGCGCCGATGGCGATTTGGGCGCGTTCAAACTGGAGGACTTCCTCGCGAAGCTCCGGACGGAACTCGGCCAGGACTGACGCGACGGAGGAGGCGACCATGGCGAAGAAAATCGTGAAGGATCCGCGTCCCGGCTGGGACGAATATTTCATGGAAATCGCGCACGTGGTCGCCAAGCGCTCCAACTGTTCGCGGCGCCAGGTGGCGGCCGTGATCGTGCAGGACAACCACCTCGTTTCCGCCGGCTACAACGGCACGCCGCGCGGCGTGAAGAACTGCTTCGACGGCGGCTGTCCCCGGTGCGCCGGGCACGTGAAGTCGGGCGAGAAGCTCGAAGAGTGCCTGTGCGTGCACGCCGAGCAGAACGCGATCTGCCAGGCCGCGCGCCACGGCCACGCGACGGCCGGCGCCACGATCTACGTCACCATTTCGCCGTGCCTCACCTGCGCGAAGCTGATCGTCAACGCCGGCATCCGCGAAGTGGTGTACGGCGGCGACTACCCGTTTCAGGACGCGGTGCTCAAGATGTTCCGGCAGGCGGGCGTGAAGTGCCGTTCCGTGCCGTTCTGATCCAGAAGTTCCACCTGCGGAGAAAACGATGAAAAAGACCAACCGCCGCACCTTCCTCAAAAGCGCCGCCGCGCTCGCCGCGTTCGCGCCGTTTTCCGGCTTCCCGGCCGTCGTCAAACGCCGCAACCTCTGCTCGATGCTGTCGCATGCGTGCATCGGCACCGGCAACATGGCGTGGGAGGACCTGAACGGCCTCAAGGCCCACAAGGATTTGCACGTCGCCGCGCTGTGCGACGTGGATTCCAACTACCTCGCGGCGGCGAAGAAGGCCTGCCCCGACGCGCGGATCTACCGCAACGCGCTGGAGATGCTGGCGGCGGAAGGCGACCGCATCGACTCCGTGAACGTGTCCACGCCGGACCACACGCACGCGCGCTACGTGCTCGACGCGCTGAAGCGCGGACTCAACGTGTACGCCCAGAAACCGCTGTGCCACGATCTCGCGGATTGCCGCCGGATCGAGAAGCTGGCGGCGGAAAAAGGGGCCGTGACGCAGATGGGCACGCAGATCGCGGCGTGGGAGTGCGACCGGCAAACGGCCGATTTCCTCAAGCGCGGCGCCATCGGCGAAGTGAAGCACGTGTGGCTCTTTTCCAACCGCCGCGGCAAGCCGGGCCCGAAGGCGTTCGAATTGCCGAAGGAACTGCCGGTGCCCGAAACGCTCGACTGGAAGGAGTGGCTCGGCGACGCGCCGTTCCGCCCGTACGCGGCGGGCTACCATCCGGGCGCCTGGCGCAAATGGCGCGCGTTCGGCACCTCGTGGTTGGGCGATCTCGGTTTGCACGTGCTGAGCCCCGTGTGGATCGGCATGGAAATGGGGACCGCGGGGCCGACGTCCGTGGTGGCGGAAGTCGCCGACGACGGCTGGACGCCGGCGCAGAAGGAGCAGTTCTGGCCCACCGTTTCGCACATCACCTGGAAATTCCCCGGCGTCAAGGCGTCCGGCGGCAAACCGTTCGAGGTGGAATGGTGCGACGGATTCGAATCCGCGGCGCACGAAATGGAGCCGCGTTTCATGCCGCCGGCTTTTTTGCAGGACGTGGCGGCGAAGTCGCCGTACGGCAAACTGCCGCCGCAGGGCCGCGTGGTGGAGGGCACGGAAGGGTGGCTCCTTTCCACGCATTTCGGCCCCGCGCCGACGGTGGTGTTGAAGAGCGGCAAGGCGGCGCCCGGCGTTCCGATGAGCGGCCCCGCGCCGTCGCATTGGGCGGACTATGTGGACTGCTGCCTGCAGGGTGGCGCACCGCGCAGCAATTTCGGCTGGGCCGCGCGCATGACGGAGGTGACGCTGCTCGGCAACGCCGCGCAGGCGACGCCGGGCGTCGAACTCAAGTGGAACGCGGAAAAGGGGGTGCTGGCATGAGGCGCACGACGGTTTTGGCCGCGGCGGCGGTCGCGGCGGCGGTTTGGGCGGAACCTTCCGGGGACCGTCCCGACGCGCGGCACGCATGGGCCGTGCACGACGTGAACCGCCCCGACCCCGTGAAAATCACGGCGGACGAGGGCAAGGTTCCCTCGGACGCGATCGTGCTGTTCGACGGCACGGCCGAATCCGTGGCGAAGAACTGGGTGGACGCAAAGGGCGGGCCGTCCAAGTGGACGACGAAAAACGGCGAATTCGTGTGCGTGCCGGGGTCGGGTCCCGCGCGCACCAAGGAGAAGTTCGCCGATTGCCAGCTGCACGTCGAATGGAAGGCTCCGCTGGACGACGCCGGCGGCTACGGCAATTCGGGAGTGCTGCTCCACGACGGCGCGTACGAAATCCAGATTCTCGATTCGTGGAAGATCGAGCCGTCCAAATCGCCGTGGAAGCCCGCGAACTACGCGGACGGCCAGGCGGGCGCCGTGTACGGGCAGAACCCGTGCCTCGTGAACCCCGCGCGCAAGCCCGGCGAATGGCAGACGTTCGACATCGTGTTCCACCCGCCGACGTGGGAAGGCGAGAAGCTCGTGGACCCCGGCAGTTTCACCGTGTTCTTCAACGGCGTGCTGGTGCAGGACCACTGGGAGCTCGAAGGCACCACGACGTGGCTGGCGCGCACGAAGAAGTGGACGAAGTCGCCGGAAGGCGCGCTGCTGCTGCAGGATCACGGCAACCCCGTGCCGTTCCGCAACGTCTGGATCCGCCGCATCCCCTCGCGCCGCGCGAACACCACGAACGGCGGCCCCGGCGTGCGCGCGGGCGACGTGGCGAAGCTCCGGGCCGAACTGGCGGCGCAGTCGCTCGCGTTCGCGGACGAAACGGACGATCCCGCCGAGAAGTTCATCCGCCTGTGGGAGAGCTTCTGCTACCGTCCGGACGCGAAGGTCCGCGCGCGGGCCGACATCGCGGGCGACGCGCTCGTGAAGGCGTTCCTCGCCAAGGACAAGCGCCTCGACGACCACAAGCTCGGGGCGATCAGGCGTTTCGTGGCGATGCTGGTGCGCGAAAAGTTCCTGGCGAAGGACGACGAACTCGTCAAGACGTTCGAAGGACGATGACATGGCCGTGAGGTTCGAGGAACATTACGCGTCCATCGCGCCCAAGCTGACGAACTGGCTCGTGGCGAACGGATGCGGCTACGCCACGGCCTGCGACGTGGTGCAGGAGACGTTCCTCCGCGTGTGGAAAATGCGCGACGACCTCGACGACGACGCTTCCATGGTTTCCGGCCTCGTGTGGACGACCGCGCGGAACCTCCGCACCGATCTGGCGCGCCGGCAGAAGCGCGAAGTGCTGCAGGACGAAATCCGCGACGAGGACGCCGGCGCCGTCGCGCCTTCGGCGGCGGAAACGGACGGCTCCTATCTGCGGGCGCGCATCCGGAAGGCGCTCGACCAGCTGCCGCCCCTGCTTCGCGAGGCGTACACGTTGTTCCAGATCGGCGGGTTGTCCATCCGCGAAATCGCGCAACGCACGAACGTGAGCGAAGCGCTGGTGAAAGTGCGCATTTTCCGCGCCAAGGAAAAACTTCAGCCGCTGCTGAAAGATTTGTTGTAACCTTTTTCGTTCTTTGCCGTATACGAGGACGTGATGAATGTTGACATGAACATAGCCCCGATGGGGATGGGTTCCGCGCCGGGACCGATCGATGCGACGCCTGCTTCCGCCGGCGCCGGCAAGAAGGCGTTGACCGTCACGACGTCGGGCAAGCCCGTTTTGGACGCCGCGTCGGAAATCTTCGAGGTGTCGGAAGCAAATTTGGACCGCAACGACTCGCTCGGCAAGTTGATTTCGTCGGCTTTTTCGTTTTCAGCTCCGCCGTTGCCGGATCTGCCGCAGCTCGACTGATTTGCGTCAAGGCGGCGTTTCGCCGTGGCGAGGGTGTTCGGGTTTGTGCTCCGCACGAAACGGCGGAACTGCCGCCTCACCCACTCTCACCTCACCACCTCGACCTTGGTGCGTTCCCTATTGCCAGGTTGAAGGCGGCATGCTATAATACGTGCCATGAAAACTATCACTCTCCTGTCGTGCTGCGCGGCCGTGGCCTGTGCAGCGGTCGCTGAAACGAAACCTGCGGCCGCCGTTGAAACGGCGGACCCGGAATCTGAAGCCGAGCTCGAAGAGCAGGGCGGCGGATTCTTCTCGAACTTCTGGGGCTTCGGCAACACCGGCGTCTACTCCGGCTACCAGCTCTACGGTTCGCTTTTGAACTCCGAGCCCACGTGGCAGACGTATCTCGAACTGAACTACAACCTGCCGTTCAGCTGCGGCTACCTCGGCGTGGGATACTGGGGCAACACCGACCTCACCGACAAGCGCCGCGCAACACTGGGCAAGTGGTTCAACGAGCAGGACTACAACGTCCATTGGGGCAAGACGTTCTGGTTTGACGACGACCAGAAGTGGGGCCTCGACTACCGCACGTCGGTTGTGTGGTACTTCTATCCCCACCACCGCAACAGCACGTTCACGTCTCCTGGCCATACGTTCAAGCAGTACACGACGATGGACTGGAATCACAGTTTCGCGCTCCTGAACCCCTACGTGGTGCCGTTCCTCGACGTCGTCCACGAATATCACGAGTCGGACGGCAACCTGCTCCAGTTCGGCCTCAAGCGTGATTGCAAGGTCGGTGACCAGCTCACGCTCACGCCGGCCGTCACGTTCGTGTGGCGCAACAGCAACTACGGGTGGTGTTTCCCCAATTTCGGCAAACTTGAAGGCCAGAAGGTCAATTCGTGCTTGGCCACCCTCAAGATCGGCCTGGACGCCAACTACAAAATCAACGATTACTGCAGCTTGTTTGCGAAAGTGGCGTATTGCTCGATCATCGACGGCGATCTTCGCGATGCGGCCGAAGCGGCGTCTGGCGCAGCGTACGGCCAGTACAAGGACTTTGCCTGGGGCGGCATGGGCCTGGCGTTCAATTTCTAACGGGAGTTCCCTGAAGCGCATTGACAACCGAAAAGCGGAACGGGCGATTGTCCGCTCCGCTTTTCCACAAGGAACACGACCATGACCGCAGAAGAAACGAAGATGCTGGAAACGATCAGGCGCGTCCGCGCGAACGTCGCGGCGGACGGCAAGGTCGACCTCGAAGAAACCGACGCGCTGCTCGCGTTGACGAAGAAATACGCCAACGAAAACGCGAACATGGCGGAATTCGCCGAACTGCTCGTGGAGGTCCGCAAGGACGGCGCCGTCTCGCACGACGAGTCCGACAAGGTCATCATGCACCTGGACTGGCTTGCGCGCGAAGTCGTGGCGGCCGAGCCGGACAAGGGCTTTTTCGGCAAGCTGTTCAAGCTGAACCGGAACCGCACCACGTTCAAGACGGAACTGGTGGCCGGCCTCACCACGTTCATGACGATGGCGTACATCCTCGCGGTGAATCCGAACCTCCTGTCGATGGCGGGAATTCCGCGCGGCGGCGTGTTCGTGGCGACCGCGCTCGCGGCCGTGATCGGCACGCTCCTCATGGCGTTCATGTCGAACTATCCGTTCGTCCTCGCGCCGGG
>JAKSOX010000122.1 GCA_024405335.1 Kiritimatiellia bacterium | reverse complement strand
CCTTGAGTTCGGGATACACGTGCCTGTATTTCTCGCAGATCGTCTCGGCGAGCTTCACCGTGAAACCGGGCGCGATGCCGATCATGCGGGCGAAACGCACCGCGCGGCGGATGAGCCGGCGAAGCACGTAGTTCGCGCCCACGTTGCCGGGCTTCACGCCGCCCTTGGGGTCGCACAGGATGAACGTGGCCGTGCGCATGTGGTCCGCGATCACGCGCCGCGCCTTGAGGACGTCCGCTGGATCCATGCCCCCGGGCACGTTCGCGAGCTCGTCGATCTTGGCCATGATCGGCGCGAAGATTTCCGTGTCGTACACCGTGGGCGCGCCCGACATCATGCAGATCGTGCGCTCGACGCCCATGCCGGTGTCCACGTTGTGCCGCCCCAGCGGAACGAACTTGCCTTCTTCGTTCTTGTTGTACTGCATGAACACGTCGTTCCAGATTTCGACGTACTTCCCGCAGTGGCAACCGGGACGGCAGCCGGGGCCGCACTTTTCCTTGCCCGTGTCGATGAACATCTCGGTGTCTGGACCGCACGGACCCGTGGTGCCGGCCGGACCCCACCAGTTGTCCTCGCGCGGCAGGCGGAAGATGCGCTCGTCGGGAATGCCGAGCGACTTCCAGATCGCCACGGCCTCTTCGTCCGCCGGGATGTATCCGTCCTCGCCCTCGTTGCCCTCGCCGCGGAACACCGTGACGTTGAGCTGCTCGGGCTTGAAGCCGAGTTTCGTGGTGAGGAACTCGAAGCTCCAGGAAATCGCCTCCTTCTTGAAGTAGTCGTTCAGCGACCAGTTGCCGAGCATTTCGAAGAACGTGAGGTGCGCGGCGTCGCCGACTTCGTCGATGTCGCCCGTGCGGACGCACTTCTGCACGTCGGTGAGGCGCGTTCCCGCGGGATGCTCCATGGCGCCCATGAGGTACGGCACCAACGGATGCATGCCGGCCGTGGTGAAGAGCACCGTGGGGTCGTTTTCGGGAATCACGCTCGCACCGGGAATGCGCGCGTGGCCCTTCGATTCGAAGAAGGAAAGATACGTTTCTCTCAGTTCGTCCGCCGTCAGGTTGTTCATTTGTGCTTTCTGCCTTTCTGAAATCGGCGCGTATTATACCACAAGTTCCGCGAAACGCCTCCATGGCGCATTCGCATTTTTTTGCTGGCCACGCCGCGCGCGCCGAGCCGGGCAGAGACCAACGCCGGCTGGCGGCGGATGCGGGGCGCACGGCGGCGGTCACGGGGCGACGATTTCGTACAGCAGCTGGGTGGTGCGCGAACCGCGGACGGTCGCCTTGAAGCGCAATTTGCCGTTTTCGGCCGAAGAGGCGACGAGATTCATCCGCGTGCCGTCCTGCGCCACCGACCACACCTTGCAGGAACTGGCGCGGTCGTGCGCCAAAGCGATTTCCGTTTCGATGGCGCGCGCACAAAACGCCGTCCCTTCTTTCACCAAAGTCGTGCGGGCGAAGTCGGAAAACACGGCGCCGCGGCGCTGCACGTCCGGAAGGTGCGCCAGCAGAAGACGGCGGGACGACGAAACCGGCTTCTTGTCCAGCGACCGCACCAGCACCAGCGCGTCCCCCGCCTTCGCCGTGAAGGACAGCGGTCCGCCGCCGGCGGTTTCGCCGCGGGGCGCGAACGCGCCGCAGGTGCGCTCGAGCGCGAACGACGCGATGCCCTTTTCGGCGTTTTCACGCAGCGCGTCGGACGGCACGTTTTCGGCCAGAAACACGCGCGACGCGAATGCGTCCGCGATCGCGGCCGCCGGATCGCTGGCCAACGGACGCCAGATGCCGTCCAGGTTTTTTCCGGCCGCGCGCACGGCGAGCATCATGCATTCCAGCGCGCGATGGGGATTGGGTTCGGGAAAACTCGCCTCGAACATGAGCCAGGGTTCGTCCGGATCCTTCCGGAAAAATCCGCGTCCGTCCGCGAAAGCCCCTTCCTGCACGGGGTTCGCGTTCGCCGTCGCGGCCGGCAGCGCGTGCCGCGCGCCGAAGCGCACGGGGCCGTCCATCCACATCGTCTGCGAACGGTCCGTCGCATGCACCTTGGCGCCCAGCTCCTCGAGCACGGCGCGCTGGCGTCGCGACGTCTCCTCCGTCTTGTCCGCGATGAACGCCTGCACCCATTTCCCCTGTGCGCCGTGGACGGACGAATTCGCGAGCGCCTCCGGTTCCGGCGCCTCGCCTTTGCCGAAGCCGGGATCGGCCGCGCGTTTCTTCGCGAGCCATGCCGCATACGACGCCTGCACCAGCGCGAGCGACCGGAGCTCCGGCCAGGAGTTCGCCGTGGAAGCCCGGCCGTTGAGCGACACCGCCACGAACGCGGGTTCGTCCGCGTAGCGGCGCGACGTCGTGCGGTTGCGGTGCGACAAAAACGCCTCGGCGTGTTTCCGCCACACCGAGAAGGCCGCGGGGTCGAACGGCACGCGCGGATTCACGGGCGCGACGTCCGACACGACGTGCACGCCCTCGCGGAAGAACGTCGCAAGCAACGCGTCCAGCTTCCCGGCGGCGCGTTTGTCCCACGTCACGCCGTCGCGGGAGCCCGCCAACAGCACGTCGTGGACGCCCGTCAACCGCACCGCGTTCGCGCCCCGCCGCGTCACGCGGCTCACCAGTTCCTTCGCTTCCTTGTCGGTGGGGAACGCCTGCTCGCGCGAAAGGATCAAACCGTAGAAACGCGGTTTCGCGGACGCCTTCCTTTCGCAGGCGAAGTGCCCGTCGACCACTTTGAGATTGCCCCATTTGCCCGCGGGCTTTTCCGTCTCGACGGAAAAATCGAACGCGGAGCCGGGTTTGGGCGGCAATTTGAACGCGACGTCGGCCCAGTCCTCGCCGTCCACGGTCCACGGCCGCGCGTAGGCCACGGAAACCGGCCCCGCCGGCGAGGAAAGGACGGCGGAAAGCTTCCGGATTTCGCCGGGCTTGACGGGAATCGGTTTGCGCGAACCGAAGCAGAAGCGGAACGAACCGCCCAGCGAAACGCGCTCGTCGCGCAGTTCCAGCGGCACCGCTTCAGGAAACGCGATCACGTACACGCGTTTTTCGGCGGGGAAGCGCAGCGCGAACGTCTTCGCGGAATCTGCCCGGCCGCGAATCCGCTCGCCGGACTTCGGCAATTCGAACGCCTTGCCGTCCGCCTCCCAGACGGCGCCCGCGAACGCGCGCGCCGGCAGTTCCAGCTGCGCGCGGATCGCCACGGCGTTTTTGCGGTTCTTCTGGTCGAACTGGACCGAATGGTCCCACAGCAGCGCGCCGTGGCCGTCGCCTTTGAGCGACACGCGCCCTTCGGCGACCGTTTCGCCGGCGACCAGCTCGTACGCCAGATCGCCGTGCGCCGCGCCCGCGAAAGCTTTGGGATCGGACACGACCGGTCTCCGGCCCGCGCCGTCCGGCAGCAGCGACAGCCGCGCGTTGCTCACGGGCCACCACGCGGACGCGTCCGGCGAGAGTGTGATTTCGGCGGTCGCGTCCCGGTGCGGCGGCGCGTCTTCCGCCGCCGCGAAAAGTCCTCCGGCGTTTTCCAGCGCGAAAAACGCCAACGCGAAAAACGCCCGGACAAACTTTCGTTTCATCGCGCGAGACAAAGGTCGACGGCGGGCGCGGTCACAAGTTGAACCCGCAGATAACCGTCGTGCCGTTCGGCACCTTGGAAACGATTTCGAACGTGTCCGAAACGCGCTTGGAATTGGCGAGGCCCATGCCCGCGCCGAACCCCATCGACCGGATCCAGTCGTTGGCCGTGGACGTGCCGTCGCGGCACGCCCAGTCCACGTCCGCAATGCCTGGGCCGCGGTCCTTGGCCACGATGGACGCCTTGCCGCGTTCGAGGATGAACGTCAAAGTGCCGCCGACGGAGTGGATGCAGATGTTGATCTCGAGCTCGTAGGCGGCGACGGCGACGCGGCGGACGATTTTGTTTTCCATGCCCGCGTCCTTCATCATCCGCTTGATCTCGTTCGCCGCCTTGCCGGCGTTCGTCAAGTCGTTGTGCACCACCACGAACTGGCGCATCGAATAATACGGCAGGGCGCCTTCGCCCTTCGCCTCCACCGGCGGCGCGACGACCTTTCCCTCGAGCCGCGCGAGTTCGTTCGTGAGCTCGTGCATGAGCACGCGCGTCACGTCGCGCTGCGAAACGATGCCGACGAAATTGCGGTCCTTGTTCAGCACCGGAAACCGGCCGAACGTGTAGTTCTGGAAATACTTGATCGCGAACGCGAGCGGCATGTCCTCTTCCAGCACCACGAGATTCGTGGACATGTGCTTCTGGCATTGATCGCCGATCCATTCGCCCTCGAGCGCGATGATGATGTCGTTGATCGACACGATGCCGAAAAGGCGGTTGTCCTCCAGCACCGGCACGCCGGAAATGTGGTAGCGCTTCATCAGGTTCTCGGCGTAGCGCATCGAATCCGTGCGCACGACGGACGCGATGTCGTGGCTGCGCATCACGTCTTTCACCCGCAGGCGCTGGAGCAGCTCCATGATCACGAGCGGCTCGCCTTCGCCCTTCATCCCGGGAAGCCCCGGACCCGAAACGCGCCGGACGGTCTTCTCCGCGTGCGCGGCCATGATCTGGTCGTCGCTGCGGTTTTCGCCGCCGGACAGGATGGTGGGCTGGTAGTCCACGCGCGCCACCGTTACGCCTTGCCCTCGGCCGCGAGGAAGTCGTGAACCCGCACGCAGCTTTCGTACTTCGAAAGCGGCGAGGAAACGAGCGGTATCCCCAGCGTGTCCGCCACCTGGCACATCGTCTGCGGCAGGGGCTTCGCGTTGTGGACCACGACGCACGCCGCGCCGACGATGTTCGCCGTGCGGATCGCCTGGTCGGACGCAAGGGAGGTGAGCAGCAGCATGTCCTCCCCGTCGTTCAAAAGCACGTCGCTCATGAGATCGTTCGCCACAACGCTTCCCACGGTCCGCTCGGACTCCCCGCCGGCAACAAGTGTGCCGTCCAACGTCTTGACAATGTCTGGAATAGTCATAACGCCGAACAGTATACCAAAAATTCCGGAGGTTTGCTATAATGCGAGCCGTGAAATTTGATCTTCACATCCACAGTTGCCTGAGTCCGTGCGCCAATCTCGAGATGTCGCCGTCCGAGATCGTGCGGCGCGCGGTCGCGGCCGGCATGGACGGCATCGCCCTCACCGACCACCAAACGGCGAAGAACACGCCCGCGATCGCCGAATGCGCGCGCCGCGCGGGACTCAAATGCCTGTGCGGGCTCGAGGTGCAGACGGCCGAAGAAGTCCACACCGTCGCGCTGTTCGACACGGTCGAACAGTCGCTCGCCATGACCGACTGGGTCTACGAGGCGATGCCCAAGCGCGTGAACGATCCGGAAACGTTCGGCGACCAGCCTGTCGTCACGTGGGACGACGACGTCGTCGAAATGGAATGGCGCATTCTCGCGATGGGTTGCCGCCGTCTGCTTCCCGAAACGTCCGCCAAAGTGCACGAACTCGGCGGACTCTACGTCGCCGCGCACGTCGACCGCGCCAACCATTCCGTGTTCGGAGCGCTCGGATGCATCCCCGAACCCCTGCCGGGCGAACGGGCCGGGCGCTACTTCGACGCGGTGGAACTTTCCCGCACGGCGGACGAAGCGCGGTGGTTGCCGAAGATCGGCGACTACGCCGTGGTCAGATCGTCCGACGCGCACAATCTGGACGACGTCGCCCGCGTCTGGACCGAAGCCGAAGGCGAATTCTCCGTTGCCGGGTTCAAGAAAATCTTCGCCGCCCGGTCAACCCGCATCTCGCCCCGGCTGACGAGCTTTTGAACGAAATCCACCCACCACACAGGAGCCACTCGCAAATGACCTTCCAGGAAATCACGCAAAAAGTCGCAGGCACCGTCGTCGTGGACAATCCGAACGCGAACGTCCATTTCGCCTACGCGAGCGATCTGCTCTCGGACGTGATGGGGCATTGCGGCGACGAATCGGTGCTGATCACGATCCAGAACCACCTCAACGCGATCGCCGTCTGCACGCTCGCGGGCGTCGAAGCGGTGGTCGTCTGCAACGGGCGTCCCGTGCCGGGCGACATGAAAGCGGCCGCCGAACGCGAAGGCGTGGGCGTGCTCACCACGCCCCTTTCGCAGTTCGCCGCGTCAGTCGCCCTCGCCGAGCTCCCGCCCTCG
>JAKSOX010000121.1 GCA_024405335.1 Kiritimatiellia bacterium | reverse complement strand
TTTTTGCGAAAGATTATACCACAATCCGAGGTTTACGCACGCGGTGAATCATAGAGAGGTAAAACTATGAAGAAGCCAGTTCTCAATTCCGCGGTTGCAGCCGCCCTTCCCGATTCCGTAGAAGCGGGCAAGGCGTTCGCCATTCAGATCGCCCCGCAGGGGGAATATCCGCAATTCGTGGACGACCCCGACGCTCCGGGCGGCCAGAAGCAAGCCGCGAAAATCGCGAAACTTGCGAAGTTGACGAAGGATAATCTCGTTAAAGCGGTGTGACATTACCCTCTTCAACGATGCCCTGCTCCCTAAATTCATCCCAAATGAAATCTCGCACAATAGACAAGATGGAATTTGGCAATGCGTCAATGAACACGGTATCGCCTTCCTCGAACACAAGGAACGGCGCAAATGAAATGACACCTTTAATTGCATCGTCCGGGTGTTCGGTCTCAACGGAAAAAACGAAATCTTTTTTTTCGTGAGCGGAGAGGCCGGTGTGTTTGGTTTTTGGGTGTTTGACAATATAGATTTTCATGCGGCAGATTATACCACAATCCGAGGTTTACGCACGCGGTGAATCATAGAGAGGTAAAACTATGAAGAAGCCAGTTCTCAATTCCGCGGTTGCAGCCGCCCTTCCCGATTCCGTAGAAGCGGGCAAGGCGTTCGCCATTCAGATCGCCCCGCAGGGGGAATATCCGCAATTCGTGGACGACCCAGACGCTCCGGGCGGTCAGAAGCAGGTCATGCAAATCCTCGACGACGCCGCGATGAAGACGCTCTGCGAAAACTTCTCCGACAAGGTGCTCGTCGACGCCGACCACTCTTCCGAAACTTCCACCAACACCCGCGCGTATGCGTGGGTCACGAAACTCTACGTCGACCCCGAAGACGGACTGATGGCCGAAATCGAACCCACGACCGTGGGCGCGCAGGCCATCAACGGCAAGGAATACCGTTTCGTCTCCGGCGCGTGGACGCTCGACGAAGACGGACGGCCCGAACGCCTCGTCTCCGTCGGTCTCACGAATAAACCCAACTTGCCGGTCAATCCGATGCTGAACGCGGAAACGGAGGCAAAAGACGGGATGGCGGGAAGCGCGCCGACGAACGCCATCGCCATCGCGAGCCGCGTGCTGAAGATTCAGAACCCGAAGATGTACGAGGAAATCGGCACGAACACCGACGAGAAGTCGGGTCTGACCGTGCAGTTCCGCCGTGGTGCCGACTGGCGCACGGGCGACGCGTACGCGACGGGCGAGTGCCTGTTCGGCAGCGCGCTTCTCCAGCCGACGAAGATCGTGCGTCTGGTGAGCGAGGCGACCAGCCCCGTCGGGCCGACGGGCGAGACGGGCGAGACGGGCGAGACGGGCGAGACGGTCTAATCCGCGAGTCCGATGAAGCGAATCCCCGGCGGCGCGGCGACGTTGCCGTCGGGGATTTTCAGAAAACGGGCTTCCAGAGTTCCTGCGGATTCACGTTGTCGACGCCAACGAGAAATTGCGCCGCCTGCAGAGGGTTGAAGCCGGAGAAGTCGGCAACGATGTCAAATCTTCCTTGTACCTTATGAGCCATTGCGTCAGAACACATGACTTCAATTTCAAGTTCGTAAGTGACGACCTCGGTAGGTACGTATTCTTCTTCAAGGCAAGAATTGTCCACGCTGGGACGATGGAATTTAGCGGTTGAACCTTTCAAGATCGTAAACGTCGACTCGTCTTTGCAAAACGCCACGGCGCGAGCGTCGTCAACGTGCAATTTGTAAAACGAACCGACTTCAATGTATGGATGGTTTTTGAACGTCATGGAATTTCCCCTTGTCAATTACGGTTGAAGCAAGCGGGTATTATAGAGTGGAGGAATCAAAAATGGAAGCGAAAAACACCGAAGAAAATCTCAAAAGCAAGCAGCAGGGCCTGAAAGTGGGTTCGCGCGTAAAACTTCTTCAAAGCGGATATCTTACCATGCACGAAGGAGAAATCGTGCGGGAAAATCCGTTTGGAATTTGGGTCGTCCGAATGGATGACGGAAAAACAATTGAAGTGCCAAAAAGGAAAGTAATCACCGCCAACGCCGCCGTGTCATCGAACGCGGTCGTGCAGAACGCGCTCGCGTGGAAGGCCGAACGCGCCGCGTCGATGCGCTATATCGGCAGATGCCTTTGCGCGAAGGGAAAGATCGCCGACGGCTTCGACTGGTTCCGCAAGGCGTGCGAATAAGTACCTAGCGGACTGGCCATTTTCTTTTCTCCACCGCGTCGACGCGCGGACGCAGCACCACGACGCGTCCCCCTTTGCGCCCTTTTCGGAATTTTCCGCCTTTCAATCGGCGCGGCCGAACCGTCATTTCCATCTGCACCCCCGTTGTCCCCCTTTTGGCGGCCTACGGCGGGATTTTCAGGCATGTGGAAGCACCTCGGCGTTTCGGGCGCGTTTTCGGACAAACAAAAAAATCCGCAAGAAATCGCGGATTTTTCCTTTTGGTTCAATGGCTCGGGTGGCTGGATTCGAACCAGCGACCAATTGATTAACAGTCAACTGCGCTACCACTGCGCCACACCCGAACATGGCTGCTTCCTTGCGGAAAACGGCGTGTAGTATATCACAGCGCCATTTTCAATGCAAGCAGAAATTTCAACAACCTCGCCTCCGGGAAATCGCGCAGCCGACGCCAGTTCCCCCGAAGAAACGCAACTCAGCGGCGCGCACGTCCGACGGAAATCGCCAAGCCGTCGTAGGAAAGCCGCACGTCGCGCGGGAGGAGCTTCTCGAATTCGGCGTGCTTGACGTCGTGGCACATGTGGATGAGCCAGGTCTTCTTCGCGCCGATTTCCCGCGCGTAGGCGAGCGACTGCTCCAAGCTCAGATGCGTCGGATGCGGGCGTTCGCGCAGGCAATCGAGCACCATCGCGTCGACGCCTTTCAGTTTCGCCACCACCTTGGGCGGCAACGCGCTGCAGTCGCTCACCCAGCCGATGCGGCCGCCGCCGTCCTCTTCCAAAAGGAAGCCGTACGTCTTGGGTCCGTGCGGCATGTCGAGCGGCGTCACCTTCACGGGCCCGATGCGGAACGCGCGCGCCACGGGCTTGAAGACAATCTGCGGCCGGAACAGCCCTTTCGCGTTCGGCTTCGTGGAAACGTAGGGGAACACGTGCCGCATGTCCGCGATCGTCTCGGCGGCGGCGTAGCAGTTCAACGGCTTGCCGACGATTTTCCAGGTGCGGCCGTTGGCGCCCGGCGAATCGGGCGCGCACGCCACTTTCGTGCCGTTCAGCGTGTTGAAGCGGCGCACGTCGTCGAAGCCGGCGACGTGGTCCATGTGGCAGTGCGAAAGCAGCACGGCGTCCACCTTGCTGACGCCGTACTGCAAACACGCCTCGCGGAACTCCGGAGGCGTGTCGATCACGAAAGCCACGTCGCCGGCGGTCACGTGGCAACCGGTCCGACGGCGGCGGTCTCTCGGATCGGTGCTCGTGCACGTGGCGCAGGTGCAGCCGATTTGCGGCACTCCCACGCTCGTGCCCGTTCCGAGAAACCTCAGTTTCACTTCTTTTCCGGCATCTTGCCGGTGGTGAAGTACTGCTCGATCTCCTCAAGCGTGCGGCCCTTGGTTTCGGGCAGGAAGAACGCCGCGGCGATGAAGTACACCACCGTGAAGCCGGCCAGGCAGAAGAACACGCTCTGGAAGCTCGTCGCCGCGACCCAGGTCGGGAACACCGTGGCGATCAGCGCCGACACGCCCTGGTTGATGATCATGGCGATCGACATGCCCGTCGCGCGGATGCGCGTGGGCATGAGTTCGGAGAGCGCCAGCCACACGCAGACGCCCGGACCGACGCCGTAGAACGCGATGAACATGAAGAAGAAGAGCGTCGCGATCACGCCGGTCACGGGACCGGGCGCGATCCACCCGTGCGAAATGGCGAGGAACGTCGCGCCCACGCCGCACAACCCGATGATGATGCCGCTCGTGCCCATCTTGAGGAGGAACTTGCGGCCCTTCTTGTCGACCAGCGTGCAGGCGATGATCGTCATCACCATGTTCACGACCTTGATCGCGAGGTCGGACCAGTTCGCGAACGCGCCCTGCAGGCCCGTCTTCTGGAAGATGTCCACCGAATAGTTCAACACGGAGTTGATGCCGGTCGTCTGGTTGCAGGCGAGAATCACCACCGCGAGGATGAACGGATAAACGTATTTCTTCTGCCACAGGGTGTCGGACGACGCGGCGTTCTTGGCCTTTTCGGCGGCGGCCGCTTCGTCGGCGGCGATCATTTCGGCGAGAATCGACTGTGCCTTCTCCATGCCGTTGTTGGCGGCGAGGGATTCGAGCGCGGCCTGCTTGAAGCCCTTCTTGTAGAGCCAGCGCGGGGATTCCTTGAGCTTGAACGCGCCGAGGAAGAGCACGAGTCCCGGCACAGAAGAGCACCAGAAGATCGTCTGCCACGCCGTGGTCTTGGAAGCCGCCGACACGGTTTCGGCGTCGGCCGCGCCGACGACCGTGGTCACCACGAGGCCGATCACGGCGGCGAACACGAGGCCGATCGTGAGCAGCAGCTGGAACATGCCCGTGCCCTTGCCGCGGTTGTCGGAATCAAGGCATTCCGCGAGGTACATCGGCACCACGACGCCCACGAGACCGGCGGACGCGCCCTGCAGGCCGCGGCCGATCGTCATCAGGATGAAGTTGCCGCCGTGGAAGAGGCCCGAAGCGCAGATGACTGGAATCGAGAGCGTGAAGAACAGCGCCGAGGCGATGATGATTTTCTTGCGGCCGAACCACTCGGAAAGCGTGCCGGCGAAAAGCGAACTGACGACCGACCCCCAGAGCACCGCGCCCACGATGAGCCCGAGTTGCGCCTTCGAGAAGGTCGACGTTTTTTCGATGTACGGATACGCCGCCGCGCACACGCCGACGTCGATGCCGTAGATGAGGCCTCCGAGACCCGCCATGATGAGCAGATACCGGGCATACCGTTTCACTTTGTCGTCCATTTTTCGTTCACTCCTGTTTGTTGTGTGAGTTGCAAAATCGCGGCGACGTCATTCGCCTTCTTCCTCTTCTTCGCCGGAATCGAACTTCATCTCCGGGAAGTACTTTTCGGCGTAGCGGCGGCAGGGCTCGAACTCCTTCACCGCCTTTTTCACGATGTCCTCGATTCGCTTCGGCACGGCCGGATCGTCGGAGAACAACGTGCGCATCGTGAGGGCGGCGCCGAGCATGTTGTTGCTCCATTCCATCTTGCCCACGCGCGTCGCCTCGCGGCCCTTCTCCAGCAATCCGATGATCAGTTCGTTGAGCAAACCGTGGTTTTCCTTGTAGAAGCGCTCCCAGTCGATCTTCTTGACCTCGGAAGGAACCTGCTTGCCGCGCTCGATTTTGTACTTCTGGATGTAGATGGTCTTTTCGTCCACGTCCTTGATCGTGTCGCCGCGGCGGAACTTGAAACCCTTGCCCTTCGCGACGAAGAACTTGTGGCAGTCGCGCATGCGCTCGATCTGCTGCGCCTGCAACTTCGCCTCCGCGATGCCTTCGCGGGTCTCGAAGTCGTTCGTGACCGCGTACATCTGCTTGACGCCGAGATCCCAGGCCAGATGCTTCAGGAGCGTGCCCGAAAGCGCCGCGTATTTCGCGCGCGCCTTCTCGGTCTCCTCCGCGGCGAGTTTCTTGCGCGCTTCCTCCTCCTGGCGCTTCTTCTCGGCCGCGGCTTCGGCTTCCGCCTTTTCCTGGGCCTCCTTGGCGGCCTTGGCCTTGGCGCGCGCGATTTTGTGCGCCGTTTCCTTCACGAGCTGCGGCGCCTTGGACTTGAGCGAACCGCTGCGCTTGAGGGCCTGGTCGACGATCTTGAGCTCCTTCATCTTCGTGACGAGGTCGCCCACGTCGTTGGACAACTTCGCCAGGTCGGTCATCAACTGCTTCTGGGCTTCGAGCTGCTCGTCGGTCTGGCCGCCCGTGGCCGACATGCCGTCGGCCTGGGACGCGATGTCGAGCACCTGCTGCAGCATCGCCTCCACGCGGATGTCGGCGGCGAGGATGGTGTAGTAGTCCACCCACAGCGCCTGGAACTGCGACACCACTTCGGGTATCTCGACAGCGGGCTTTTCCGGTTCGGCGGGCGCCTCTGGCGCCGCTTCTTCCTTGGCCTCCGCCTTTTCCGCGGGTTTGTCTTCCGCCTTCTCGCCGTTT
>JAKSOX010000120.1 GCA_024405335.1 Kiritimatiellia bacterium | reverse complement strand
GACACGATCGCCTCGTCGGACGCGGACACGGTCGCGTCGATCACGAGCTGCTTCTTGCGCTGCAGTTTCAGGACGCGCTCCTCCACCGAATCCTCCGAAATCAGCTTCACCACGCACACGGTCTTCTTCTGCCCGATGCGGTGCGCGCGGTCCGTCGCCTGGTTTTCCACGGCGGGGTTCCACCAGGGGTCGAAGTGCACCACCACGTCCGCGCCGGTGAGGTTCAGTCCCGTGCCGCCCGCCATCAGCGAAATGAGCATCACGGGCATCTTCCCGCGGTTGAACCGCTTGCATTCGCCGAGGCGGTCTTTCGTCTGGCCGTCGAGATAGCAGTAGTCGACGCCGCGTTTTTCGAGCGCCTTGCGCAGCACGGCGAGCATCTTCACGAACTGCGAAAAGACGAGCACGCGGTGGCCGCCGTCCATCGCCTCGTCGAGGATTTCGAAGAAGCTCTCGAGCTTGCCCGACAGCGCCTCCGCGCCGAGGTCGCAGTCCTTGTCCACGAGCCCTGGGTGGTTCGCGATCTGGCGCAGCTTCATCAGCACGGCGAGCATTTCGAACTTCGTCTTCGCCGCACGCGCCTTCGCGCGAACCGCCGCCGTGAGCCGCTGCTGCTCGGCGCTGAGCGTGCAGTAGGCCACCTTCTCCACCTTGTCCGGCAGGTCCTTCGCCACGTCCTTTTTGAGCCGCCGCAGGATGAACGGATGCAGTTTGTTGTGCAGCCGCTCCAGCGCCTGCCGGCCCGTTTTGCCGCCCGCCGCGACCTCCGCCTCGGTGCCGTCCTTGAACGACGCGTAGTCGCCCAGGTAGTCCGGCAGCAGGAAATCGAAAATGCTCCACACGTCCGCCACGGAGTTTTCCACGGGCGTGCCGGTGAGCACGAGTTTGCGCACCGCGTCGATGCGTTTCGCCGCCCGCGCGTTGCGCGTGGCGCGGTTCTTGATGTGCTGCGCTTCGTCGAGCACGGCCACGGAAAAGCGTTGGCCGAGGTACGCGTCTTCGAGGTCGCGCTGCAGCAGCGCGTAGCTCGTGATCACGAGATCCGCCTGCGGAATCCGCCCGAACGCGCGGGCGCGGTCCGGACCCGACACGACGAGCGTCTTCAGCCCGGGCGTGAACTTCGCGGCCTCCGCTTCCCAGTTGCGGACGAGCGACGTGGGGCACACGATGAGCGCCGGCAGGCCGCGCGCGTCCGGGTCGGTGCGCCGGAGCGAAAGCCACGCGAGCGTCTGCAGCGTCTTGCCGAGGCCCATTTCGTCCGCCAGCAAACCGGAAAGCCCGCTCTTTTCGAGGAAGCGCATCCAGTAGACGCCGTCCTTCTGGTAGGGGCGCAGCACGTTTTCGAGCGGTCCCAGGTCCACGGTCTCGTATTTCGCGTGCTCGTCGCGGTTGCGGGCGCGGGCCGTCTCGCGCCAGTTCGGCGCCTGGTCGTCTTCGTACGCCACGGCGTCCAGCGCGTCCAGCGACGCGCGCACGTACGGCGCGTAGATGCCGCTCACGCGGAAACTCCCCGCCGCCGCGCCGCCCTGCGTCCGCGCGCAGTCGGCGAACACGGCGCGCATCTGCGCCACCGCCTCCGTGTCGACGAGGAGAGTTTCGCCGTTCGTCAGCACGTAGCTGTCGCCGCGGTTGATGGCCGTTTGGATGGCCGCCGGCGAAACGCCGCGCCCGCCCGCGTCGAACGAACAGGACACGTCGAACGAACCGCGCGGGCCGTCGTGGATGGTCACCACGGGAATCACCATCGGCATCGCGTCCGCGACCGCCATGAGCCGGTCAGAAAGGTGCACGATCCAGCGCTGGCGGCGCAAATAGGGCAAGCCGCTGCCGAGGAAATTGAGCACGGAACGCGGCTCCGCCACGTGCAGCCGGTTGGGCGGCGGATTGCGCATGCCCACCACGCCCTCTTCGAAACCGTAGCCCCGCAAAAGCGCCAACGCCGAGCGCTCGCAGTCCGGATTGCGCACGTGGAAAAGGTCCGGATCGTCCGAATCCTGGCGGCAGGCGGCGCCCGGCTCGGCGTCACCGCCGCACGGCAGATGCACGCCGCCGGGGTAGTCCGCCCACACTTCCGCGCCCAGCGCGGCGCGCGAACCGGAAAGCTCCACGCGGATGCGCGGCACGTCGGGCACGGTGCGCGCTTCGTCCGGGATTTTCAGGTAGGCGGCGGGATCCTCTTCCGCCGCCGCCGCGGCCTCCGCCTCGTCCGGCATGAACGTCACCATCTGGTGGATGCCCAACGCCACCACGTGCGGACACACCATGCCGTAGTCGCGGTTGGCGGCGCAGGGACAATGCGAAATCACGGTGCCGTCGTCCAGCACTTCCACGCTCGTCTTCATCGCGTAGCCGGGCGACGTGTTGATCGCCCCGCTGATGACGTGTTCCTTGTCGTCCCATTCGGCGCGCACCACGTTGCCGCGGTTCACCAGCGAAAGCGCCTGGTTGAACACTTCCGCGCCGCCCCAGGAAACGAGCAGGTCGCTGTCGAAATCGGCGGGGGTCACGAGCGCACCGCCTTCGCGGACAGGAACGCGCGGGCGTTCGCGTCGAGCCGCGCCTCCGAAAGCCCGGTCAATTCCGCGACTTTCGCGAACACGTCTTCCGCCCGCGCGTCCGCGTCGGCGTCCGTTTCCACGAGCAGACGGTCGAGCGGCACCTTCTTGAGCATCGCGCGGTAGTTCACCGCGTGGTCGTTGAGCGCCGCCGGACCGGCGGACACGAAACCGTTCAGCGCGGCGATCGCCGGCAGCAACCCGTCGGACCGCGAAAATCCGTGGAACAGAAACGACGGTATCTTCCCGCGGTGCGGTTCGCAGGCCTTCACCACCTCGCCCCAGCACTTCGCGCCGTGGAGCGCCACGGGCCGCCCCAGTTCGGCGGCCAGCGCAAGCTGCGCGGCGAAAAGCGCGCGCTGCGCGGCGGACGTTTCGCGGGACCTGAGCCGGTCCAGGCCGATTTCGCCCACGCCCGCCGCGGGATTCGCCGCGAGCTCCGCGCGAACCGCCGCCAGGGCGGCGGCCGGGTCGGACACGGCGTCCGCCTCCCACGGATGGACGCCGAAAAACGGCGTCTCGCGGTCTCCGACGCGGCAGAAGCAGGCGTACCCTCCTTTGTGGAAATGGGCGTTCGTCATCGCGTTTTCCTCCTCACGTTCCGGACGGCTCGAACGCGATCGCGAATCCGCCGTTCGCCCGCACGTCCAGCGCGATGCGCGCGTCCGGCGCGACGCCTTCCAGCACGTGCCGTCCGTTGTCGTCCAAAACGTCCGCGCGGTATTCCGCCGCGCGCGCGCCGGCCGGCAGCGTCGACCACGCGTCCTCGAAGCGCACGGTGAGCGTCGTCGCCGCGACGGCGAGCGCGCCAACGCGCACCGTCGCGCCGTCCAGCCGCGCGAACACGATGAAATCGTCCACCTCCCCGCGCAGAACGCGCAACGCGCCGCGGCCGTCCAGAAGCAGCCGAAACGCTTCGCGCGCGGCCGGCGTCACGGCTTCGCCGAAAACCGGTTCCGGCAGCGGACCGCGCACGAACGGCAACACCTTGAACGCCGCCGCAAGCGCGTCCGCGCCGTTTTCGACCAACAGGGATTCCGCGGGCGGTTCGCACGCGAGACGCGCTTCGGCGAGCGCCGCGGGACGCGCCCACGCGCGGGACGCGAGATGCGGCGCGCGCGCTTCCAGCACACCGTCGACGAAAGCGAGCTCGCCGACCGGATTCATTTCGCGCCCTTCCCCGGCCGCGAACCGTCTTCCCAAATCCGCTCGACGTATTTGCTGAAGATGGCGAAATCGGATTTGACGCGCACCGTGGCGCGCGAGAAAACACGCCGCGTCTTGAGGTTTTCCACCACCAAGCCCACCGTGACGTCGTCCCGGTCGCCAAAGCCGGAAAAGCCGGCGTCGTTGTATTCCCAGGAGACGATCTGCATGCGCACCGCGAAGTCGGCCGATTTTTCGCCCGCCGCCACGGCGACGCCGCGGGCGGCCAGCGCGTCGTTGAGCGCCGCGGCCACGGCGCGCGCGCGGCGCTCGTAAAGCGTCTTCGCGCCGGGCTTGTCGTCCGTCGCGACGAACACGCGCGCCGTCGCCGGAAGTTTGTCCACCACCTTCGGCGGATGCTCTTCGACGGAACCGCGCGTCAGGCAGCCGGCCAGCGCGACCGCCGCCGCGACCGCGAAAACGCGCACCGCGCTTTCAAGGTTCATAGGCAGCAGCCTCCACGCGATCGTCGAACGGATGCTTGACGCCCTTCACTTCCTGCGTCGTTTCGTGGCCTTTTCCGCAAATCACCACCACGTCGCCCGTCCGCGCGTGCGACAGCGCCCAGCGGATCGCCGCGCGGCGGTCCGGCTCGACTTTGGCCGACGCCGTCGGCGGCACGCCGTCCATGATCGCGGCGATGATTTTCTCCGGGTCTTCGCTGCGCGGATTGTCGCTCGTCACCACCAGTTCGTCCGCGAAGCGCGCGGCGGCGGCGCCCATTTTCGGACGCTTGACCGGATCGCGGTCGCCGCCGGCGCCGAACACCGCCCAGAGTTTCCCCCGGGTGAACTCCTTCACCGTCGAAAGCACGTTCGCGAGCGCGTCGTCCGTGTGGGCGAAGTCCACGAACACCTCGGCGGCGCTTTTCGTGGCCACGCGCTCGAGCCGTCCCCAACGCGGCGTCAAATGCGGAATCTCGGCGAGGATGCGCGATTCGGGAACGCCGCCCGCGCGCGCCAGCGCGGCGGCGAGAAGCACGTTCTGCTCGTTGTAGCGGCCCGCGAGCGGACAGGACGAGCGGATCGCCGCCAGCACCGGACTTTCCGCGTCCGCCTCCACGCCGCAGGCGACGGCCCGCACGTCCAGCGGCCGCACCGCCTCGAACATCGCCTTGCCGCTGGGCGTGTCCGTGCAAATCGCCGCCGGCGCGCCGGGATTGGTCGCGGCCAAATGGCGGAACAAGCCGAGCTTGGCGTCGAAATACGCCTCCATCGTCTTGTGGTAGTCGAGATGGTCCTCGGTGAGGTTCGTGAACGCGCAGCCGGCGAAAACGGTGTCGCCGAAACGGCGCTGGTGGATCGCGTGGCTCGAAACCTCCATCGCGCAGTCCCGCAGCCCGTTCCGCTCCATCTCGGCGAAAATCGACTTCAGCACGGGCAGCGGCGGCGTGGTGTAGCCGGTGCTGAATTTCCGCGTGCCGGTGTCGACTTCCACGGTGGTGACGTGGCCGCCGCCGAGGAAATGCGCGAGAATCCACGTGGTGGTGGTCTTGCCGTTCGTGCCCGTGACGCCCCAAATCCTCATTTTTCCTCAAGCTCCTCCGGTTTGTCCGGTTCGATTTCAAGGTACGACAGCACGGACGAGGCGATGCGGCTGAACACCGGCGCCGCGCAAACGCCGCCCTGGTGGTTGAAAAGCGGAATGCCTTCGGCCTTGGAACGGTCGAAACTGCGGCAGTAGCGCGGCCGGTGGTAGGTGACGAGGATCACGACCTTCGGATCCACCGCCGGCACGATGCCGACGAACGACGCATTGTATTCGCCGTCCGTGTAGCCCTTCCAGCCGGGCAGCGAAATCTGCGCCGTGCCCGTCTTGCCGGCCACGGAATAGCCCTTCACGGCGGCGCGGCGCGCCGTGCCCTGCCGCGTGGCCACGCCCAGCATCATCTCGCGGACCTTGCGGGCGGTTTCGGCCGTGATGGGGCGGGAAACTTCCTGCGGCTCGCGCTTGTACACGAGTTCGCCTTTGGCGTTCTCCATCCGTTCCACGACGTACGGCTTCATCAAATGGCCGCCGTTGGCGATCGCCGCGTAGGCCGCCGCCATCTGGATGGGGGTCACCGCCACGAACTGCCCGATCGGCGCGCGCGACTGCGACGCCTTGTCCCACTCCTTCGGCGGCGGCAGAATGCCGCGCTCCTCGCCAGGCAGGTCGATGCCCGTCTTGCGGCCGAAGCCGAACGCCTTGAAATACTTCCAGAGTTTCACGGGGCCGAGCTTCACGCCGAGTTTGCCGTACACGATGTTCGACGAGTGCACGAGGCCGTCGCGCACGGACATGAACGGCTCCCACTTGTGCCCGGCGTCGCCCGGCAGTTTGTAGTAGCCGTCCTCGAAGCGGTCCGTGTTCATCATCGTGTCCGGGCCGACGATCTTCTCGTTCAGCGCGGCGCAGGCGGTGATCGTCTTCATCACGCTGCCGGGTTCGAGGTTTTCGCCGA
>JAKSOX010000012.1 GCA_024405335.1 Kiritimatiellia bacterium | reverse complement strand
GCGTGTACCAGTTCGTCTCGTCGAACTTGTCGATGTGCGGGATGAGGTTGTACATGAGCTGGTGCTGGAACGCCTTGACCGTCAGCGGCTCGCCCTTCGCATAGGCGTGGATCTGGTCCTCGAGCTCGTTGAGCCCGGGCGCGCCCGCGCCGGACGCCGCCTGGTAGGTCGAGGCGATCAGGCGCTTCAGGCCCTTCGCCTTGTGGAGCGGCGCGACCGCCTCGAGCATGATCGCCGTCGTGCAGTTCGGGTTCGCGATGACGCCCTTGTTCCAGTCGAGGTCCTCCGCGTTCACCTGCGGCACCACGAGCGGCACCTCCGGATCCTGGCGGAACGCGCGGGAGTTGTCGATCATCTTCGCGCCGGCCTTCACCACCGCGTCCTTGAGCTGGAGCGCGACGTCCGTCTTGCCAGCGAAGAGCACGATGTCCAGCCCGTTGAAGCTGTTTTCGTCCGCCTTCAGCACGTGGTACGTTTCGTCCAGAATCTTTTCGTCGCGCTCGCGCGAAGCGAACACCTGCACCTTCCCGCACGGGAAGTTGCGCTCTTTGAGGACTTTGATCATCTCGGTGCCGACGGCGCCGACGCCCACCAAACCGACTTTGTACTGTTTGCCCATTCTTTCCCCTTCAAAAAAAACTCGCGTATTTTACAAAAACGCGCCGCGTTTTTCAAGTGCGAGCCACACGCGGAGAAATTCCGAATCGCTCCACGCCTGGGCGCGGCAGCCCTTCTGCGCGTGCGGCGCGTCGCCGTCCGCGATTTCGGGCAGATGCCCGAGGCAACCGCCGTTGATCGCGTCCACCGCGCCCGCCAGAAGCGACATCGCGGCCGCCTTGGGCCAATGGCCGCTTTTTGCCGCCGCCTCCGCGAAGAGCGGCATCGGCCACGCCCACGCCGTGCCGTTGTGGTACGCCGGTTTGCGCGCCGAGTCTTCGTCGCCCGCGTAGACGCCGCGGTACTTCGGGTCCGCCGAGTCCAGGCTCCGCACGCCGCCCGGCACGAGCAGGCGCTCGGCGTTTTCCAGGATCTCGCGCACGAGCGCGGGATCCTCCACCGCGCCGAGCGTCACCGCGAACAGCTGGTTCGGGCGCAACGAATCGTCGCGGCGCGCGTCGGCCGCGCGTTCGCCGTTCGGCGCGTCGAGGCAGTCGGCGAGACCGCGCCCGTTCGCGAAGAACTCCACGAGCGACGCCGCGGCCTTTTCCGCCAGCGCGCCGCGGCCGGCGAAGCGCAACGCCGCGATCCACAACGCCTGGATTTCCACGGGATACCCGCAACGCGGCGTGCACGCGGGGTAGTTCGTGTCCATCCACGTGAAATGCGACGGACTCCACACCAGCGCGGAATCGCGGTCGGCGCGGATGCCGTTCGGCGTGCCGGACCAGTAGCGGTCCAGAATCGAATCCACCACGGCGCGGATCGTGCGCCCGCCCTTCACCTTGCGGCCGAGCACTTTCCTTTCGCCGAGCGCGCCGCACAGGTCGCGCACGGCCAACGTGAACCACAGCTGCGCGTCCGTCGTGTCGCGGTTGCCCGCCGTGTCGCCATGGATGACGTTCGGCAGCGTGCCGTTTTCCTCGAAGCGCGCGAACGCCTCGACGATCGCCAGCGCGTCCTCCACCTTGCCGGCGGCGATCGCGCCGCGCAGGAAGATGAACGTGTCGCGGCCCCAGTCGAGGAACCACGGATAGCCCGCGATCACCGTCTTCACGTCGTCGCGCCTGGCCACGTAGAGGTCCAGCGCTTCGCGCAACGCGTCCGGCACGGACGCGAACGCGCGCGGCGTTTTGGGCGGCGCCGGGAAATCGAGCGCGGCGTCCCCGCCGCCGCAACGCGTCGCGACGCACGTGAGCGCGGCTTCGCCGTCCGCGGCGAGATCGACCGCGCACCAGCCTGGCGAAAAGAGGTCGCCGCACGGCTCCTGGCCGCGCTCCGCTTCGTCCGGATGGGCCACGGCGTAGATCCACTGTCCTTCGGCGTGGTAGTCGCCGCCCGCGACCTCCAAACGGATTTCGTCAGCGATGCGGCGCTCGATCGCTGCCTCCGGACCGGCGAACGCCTTCGTCGATTCGTGGAAACTGCGGCATTCGAAATCGGGGCGCAGCACGAGCCGCACCGGCGCGCGGAGTTCGCGGCCGCCGGCCGCCATGCGGCGCACGGAAAGCCGCGCCGCGTTCGCGCCGCGCGCGAGCGAAAGCGCGAACGAGATGCGCGTTTCGCGGCCCATGCCGCACGGCACGCGGAAAACCCATTCGCCGAACCGGCCCGCGGGGTCCGCCGAGAACGATTCGAGGCAGTCGGCGTTCAGTTCGCGCGAATAGCCCTCGTGCTGCAGCCAGGCGCGGCAGCGCGTCCACAGCACGCGGCGGTCGCCGGGCGCGCGCGGATTCGGATTCGCCGCGAAGAGCGCGTCGTACTGGCTGCGGATTTCGCCCCAGCGCACGGGCAGGAAGGCCGCCGCGCCCGCGCCGTGCGCGAGCACGCAGCGGAGTTCGCGTTCGCGCCGCGCGACCGCTCCCGGCACCGTCAGCGCCACGCGCGCCTGCGGCGCGGGCGGCAACAGGAAAAGACGGGATTCGCCGCGCCGGACGCCCGTTTCCGCGTAGGCGGAAAAGACGATCGTGCGCACGTCCGCGCGCGTGCCGTCGCCCGCGTAGGGCGGCAGTTCGAGCACGGCTTCGCGGTCGCCGCGTTTCACGGCGAGCGTGCGCGCGCCGTCCTGCACGCGCACGCGGAACGCGCACGGCGCCACCACGCGCAGGGCGAGACCGGCCGGCACGCACACGTCGCGGTGCAGATCTTCGGGATAGCGCCAGGTGACGTGGGGCCGGGCGGCGTTTTCCCGCCGACGGACGGCTGGCGCCAGGCGCGGCTTTTCGGAGCCGCGGCCGACGCACAGGAATTCGCCGGGGCCGAGCGCCATGCCCTGGCGCAAATCGACGGAGCGCTCGGCCAGCACGTCGAACGCGGGGCCTTCCGGGAAGCGCGACGCGTCCCAATGGACGCGCACGCCGCGGTTGCAGTCGAGATTCGCCAACACGAGCAGCGCGCTTTCCGGCGCGCCTTCGACGAGCCGCGCCACCGCGAGGAAATTGCCGCCGCCGCGCGCCACGAGCTCCTGGTCCACCGCGCCCGCGAAGGCGGGGTGGCCCGCCAGCAGCGCGTTCAGTTTCGCGATCAGGTCCACCATGTTCTCTGACGCGCCCCAGTTGAGGTCGTTCTTGCCGTGGACGTCGATTTTCTCCTCGGCGAACCATTCCACGCCGTTGGCCACGCCCCACGCGCCCTGGTGCGACAGCAACGCCGCCAGCGCGACGCGGAGGCGCGCGTACGTTTTGCCGCCCTTGGCGAGGCGGTCGTTGTCGTGCGTTTCCGCGAAGTGGACGAGCGTGCCGAATTTCGCGGCGCGCGCGTTGGCCTTCGGCAGATACCACTCGAACTGCGCGCGGTCGTACGTCTGGAAAATCTCGGAATACGCCCAGTCGAGACCGGCGCGGCCGAGGAGCGCGTCGGTCGTTTCCAGTTTGCCGCCGAGTCCTTCGAGCATGAAGACCGTGTCGGGGTATTCTTCGCGCACGCGGGCGACCACGTAGCGCCAGGTCGCCTCGGGGATCATGTAGCCCGCGTCGCAGCGGAAGCCGTCCACGCCGTTGCGCGCCCAGAAGAGGAACACGTCCGCCACGTAGGCGCGCAGTTCTGGATGCGCGTAGTCGAGCTCCACGAGATCGGCCCAGGTGACGCCCCAGGCGCCCGGCGAAACGAATTCGCCGTCCGGGCGGCGCTTGAACCACTCGGGGTGGTGCGTCTGCAGCGTGGAGGCCCAGCCGGTGTGGTTCGCGGGCAGGTCGATGAAGAGGCGGCCGCCGCGCGCGTGCACGGCGCCGATCAGTTCGCGGAACTGGTCCAGCGGCGTCGCGCGCACGTCGAACTCCGCGCAGGCGGGGTCCACGGAAAAGAAGTCGGTGGCGGCGAACGGGCAGCCGTATTCGCCCATCACGGCGTACGTCGTGGGCACGGGGAACGGCGGCAGCGTCTGGACGACGTTGAAACCCATGCGGCCCATCACGTGGTCCAGCCGGCGGGCCACTTCGCGGAAGCTGCCGAACTGGCGCGGGAACACGGTGTAGATCGCGTTCCCCGCGCGGGATTCAGACGGTTCGACCTTGACGCTCACGTTGTCGCCTTCGGGCCATTCGGGCGCGCCGCCCCCTTCCGGGAAGAAGCACGCCTTGCCGAGGAAGAGCCCCACTTCGTCCAGCGGAACCGCGCACCGGAAACGGCCGGGCGCGACTTCCTTCATCTTCACGTCGCGCCAGGCCTTCGCGAGCGGCGTCGCGCCCGCTTCCGTCTCTTCGACGATTTCGCGGCGCTGCACGGCGGCGGCGCCCAGATTGGTGCGGAACGCGGCGCGGCCTTTGCGGGGACGGCCGAGGTCGAGTTCCACGACGAGTTCGTCGCCCTGCCAGCGCAGCAGGTGTTCGGATGGTGGCGGCGTCTGTTTCATTTCAAATTGAACTTTGCGCGGTAGCGCTCGATGAGGTCGATCAGCGTGCGGTTCGGACGCTCCATTTCCAGCGCGGCCTCTTTCATGGCCCGGAGCGCGCGGGGCGCGAAGCGGGCGTCCTCCAGCGATTCGAGCATCAGCGTTTCGTAGATCATCTGGCGCAGATCGAGCCGCGGGCCGCCTTTGGGCTTGAAGGTCATGCCGAGGTGCGCCCAATAGAGGGCGTGCGCCTTCGGGTCTTCCCAGTCCTGCCTGCCGTATTCGGCGTCGAGGTAGTCCATGAGCGACGCGTCCATCTTGAGCGACGCCCAGTCGTTCTTCGCGCGGGCTTCCCGGACGATTTTCTTCCATTCTTCGCGGTAGAGGGGAGCGGCTTCGTCGGCCGTGCCGCCGATTTTGAAGAGGAACAGGTTCGAAAGTTCGCAGTGCAGCTCGGGGCTGGCCGGATTGAGGCGGATGCCGTCGTCGCGCAGCAGCTTCAGTCCGGAAAGCACCCAGCGCCAGCGGTCGGACGCCGTGGGCATCATCACGGATATGTTGTAGGCGAGGTTCCACGCGGCGTAGCTCCACACCTCGGGCGTGTGCGGTTCCAGGGAGGTGAGCACGTTCGCGAGCTGCGCGAGTTCCGTGTAGCGGCCTTCGTCCTGCAGGCGGTCCGCGCGGAACCAGGTGAACTCCGCGAGGATGCCGCGGAAGCCGCCCAGTCCGGCCACCAGGAAATTCGTCTGCGCGTCGTCCGCGCGCGCCAGCGCGTTTTCGTCGTGCGACTGGAACCACCAGCCGCCCGCGGCCAACGCGACAAGCGCGGAAATCGCCAACGCCTTTTTCACAGGAATCCGTTCTCCGCGAGTTTTTCCATCGTCAATCCGCCGCCCGCGGCGGCCTCCCCGTCGCCGTCGGCTTCCGCCCGCGCGCGTTTCACCGCGTAGCGGCCGAGCACGTCCGATTCGAGGTTCACGCGGTCGCCGATTTTGAGCGCGCCCAAATTCGTTTCGCGCGCCGTGGTGGGGATCACGTCCACCGCGAACCAGTCCGAACCGAGGCCCGAAATCGTGAGCGACACGCCGTTCACGGCGATGGATCCCTTCACCACGGACGCCGCCGCGACCGCGCGCGGACAGGTGAACGAGAGCCGGAAGTCGCGTCCGCGCGGCGTCCGTTCCCTGAGCGCGCCCACGCCGTCCACGTGGCCCTGCACCACGTGCCCGCCGAAGCGGTCGCCCGCGCGCATCGCGCGTTCGAGGTTCACCTTCGCGCCGGGCGGAAGCCCCGCCAACGTGGAGCGCTTTTCCGTTTCGCCCAGCACGTCCGCCGTGAAGCGCGTCGCGTCGCAGTCCGCCACGGTGAGGCACACGCCGTCCACCGCCACCGACTCGCCCTTCGCGAGCGGTTCGCGCCAGGGCTCGAAACCGAATTCGAGCACGAGCCCGCGGCCGCGCGAAACGCGCCGCACCGTTCCCGTTTTTTCGATGAGTCCCGTGAACATGCCTTCCGTCCTCAAAAACCGGCGGCCTCTTCGGCGAAGCGCGCCACGCGCGTCACTTCGCCGGAGTCCATTCCCCTGCGCCCTTTTGATTGGCGATTTCCTTGGCGAGATTGTCCAGCACGCCGTTCACGAACCGGCCGGACTTCGTTTCGGAAAAATACTTCGCAATGTCCACGGACTCGTTGATCACGATCGGCGACGGCACGTCAGCGCAGTTGAGCAGCTCCCACGCGCCCAACCGCAGCACGTTGCGCTCGACCGTGCCCAGGCGGTAGAGTTTCCAGTTCTTAAGATGCGCCTCGATGCGCGCGTCCAGTTCCCGGCGCTGCGCGCACACGCCTTTTACGCGCGATTCGGCGAAGGTCTTCATCTCCTCCAACGACGCGCGGACGGCGACATCCACCGAACAAAACGCTTTTTTCACGCGTTCGCCAGATGCGACGCGCTCGCGTTCGAGCTCCTCCTGCTGTTCCCAGAACGCCGCGAGCGCCGAATCGGCGTTCTCCTGGGGATTCAAATCAAACGAAGTCAGAAACATGAGCGCCCATTCGCGGGCCTGTCTGCGGGTGACCATTCCTTTTGCCTTTCTCAAAAAAACGCTACCTCTGCCGCCAGAACATCCACGCGCCGACGGCCAAAAACGCCACGTGCGGCAAGAACGCCGCGGGCACGACGGGAAACCATCCCACGTACGCCAGGGACATGCACCCGATCGAGACGCCGTAGAACGCGAAAAACATGCCGAGCGCGCAGAGGATGCCCTTGAACACCGACTGCCGCCCCGTGGCGATGCCGGCGGGAATCGCGAACAGCGTGATCACCAGGCACGCGAGCGGCGCCAGCGTCTGCGACCAGACGTTGTAGACCATCCGCCGGCGCGCGTCGCCCGTCATCGCCGGATGCGTCTTGAGGAACCGAATGCGGTCCAGCACGGAATAGTGGGTTTCGTCGCGGTTCTGCAGCGCGAAATCGCGGGGACTTTCCGTGAACGACGGAAACGGCAGCAGTTCCATGGCGTCGTGCTTCGGCGTCGGCGAAGGCGCTTCGGCGCCCTGCGGATCGAAGTGCAGGATCGTCGGCCGGTGGAGCCACCATTGGCCGTCGAGGAATTCCGCCTTCGGCGCCTTGATGGTGCGCTTGCGCACGCCGTTCGGGTAGTCCTCGGCCACCGACACGTCCACGAGTTCGGTCATGTCGGCGTTCACCGCCTTGCCCACGTGCCACGTGCGCTCCGACTCCGCGTGGTGGTAGACGACGTTGACGGCGCTCGCCACGTCTTCGGACTTGAACCGCGCGGCGCGGAAGGCCGAAGCCCAGGACGCCTTGCGGGGCACGTAGCTTTCGTCCACCCACGCCACGAAACAGGCCATCAGCGCGGCCGCGACCAGAAGCGGCCTGACGATCGCGAAGAAGCCGATGCCGCTTGCGCGCATGGCGATCAGCTCCGAATGCCGGCAAAAGCTCCACATGGTGTACAGCGTCGCGAGCATGAGGCACGCGGGCGCGATGTACATGAAATACGGCGCGACGTAGCCCGCGAAATAGGCGACCACCACGCCCAGCGGCGGCTTGGCGTCCAGAATGCGGCTGAACGAGCCGAACAGCTCGAACAACACGTAAATGGAGCAAAACCCCACCATGCAGTAAAAGAGCGGAACGCAGAATTCCCGAAAAACGTATCGAAACAATATGCGCATTGGCCGTGTATTCTACCAAGTTGCGCGCAATAACGCAAACGGCGTTCACCGCCTGATCCAAGCGCGGCGCAGCACGCGGTTGACGATCGCGTCGTACGGTTCCGAAGCGTCCCAGAACATTTCCGCCACGAGCGCAAACGGAAAGCGCACGTCCCCGTTGGCGTTCACGGCGGCGTTGAGCGCCGCGGGGCGCCCAGGGCGCGCGGACTGGATCCGGCGGATCGCGTCGTGGGCCGTCTTGCCGCGAAGATGCCAGTCGGCCAGATACGGCTGCCACAACTCGTCCGCCACGCGCGCGTCTTCCGCGATCGTCGACTCCGACGCGCACCCGAGCACGTACGGACCGGCCTGATACGCGAAACGCTTCCAGTCCTGCGTGAGCATGCCCTTGAACACCAGCCCCACGGAACGGTCCTCGGCGAGAATCCTGTCGTTCAGCGTCTGCGCCGGCGCCGGATCGAAACGCTTGCCGTAGTTGTACGGAAAACCGCCCATGTCCTCCCAGTAGATTTCCACGGAAGGATCCGTCTTGTCGATTTCCGGCAAACGGTCCTTCACGCTCGACGCATGCAGGCCGAACACGATCCGCTCGCGCGGCGACTCCGCGCGAATGCGCTTCGCCACGCGGTTCACGAGCCCCACCACCGCCTCGGCGATCGAATGCCCGCCAACCGTCCCCGTGCCGAGTTCCGTGAACGACTGGAAGTAGATGCCGTCGCCGCCCAACGGACGCCACGTCCTGCGCCACTCGTCCACGATGGCGTCCTCGAGTTCGTCGAGCCGGTCGAAATCGATCTGGCGGCAATCCGTCGTCCACCCCCACGAATATCCCCAAAGCACGGAAATGCCCCAACTGCGCGCGTAGTCCGAAACCTCCTTGGCGTTGACCGGCGGACGGTTGTTCCACAGCACGACTTCGTTGAACTTGAGCCGCGCGAGGTTGCGGAAATACGCGCGGTAGTCGTCGATCACGTGCCCCCACGTGAACACGCTGCGCACGGGCGTCTTCGGCGCGCGGCGGCTTTCGTAGCGCCCGAGCGCCGGACGCTCGAATATCTGCGAACGGTAGCGGAGGCCGTCCCAGTGCTCCACCGCCAACGCGGCGAGACCGTCTTCGAGGAAATCCGAAACCGCCCACGTCACGGCGGCCGGCGTGTCGCCCGCGATCACCACCTTGCGGCCGCCGTCGACCGTTTTCACGAGATACCCGCCCGACGGCACTTCGCCAGGCTTCACGCGCGCGGCCAGTTCGGGATTCGATTTGACCGTCCCCAGCAGAAACGCGTTCGTCGCCGCCGGCACGCAGCCGGATCCCGCGCGTTCGCACGGCAGCACGTGCAGCGTGTACACGCCCGGATCGCGCACGTACACGGATCCGAGTTCCGACGACAACAGCTCCAGCGCCCGTCCTTCCGGGCCGTCCGCCGTGCCGTACACGATTTTCCACTGGCGGTCCTTGGACGCCAGCGAGACGCGCCCGACCGGCGCGACGGGCTCCGCCGCCCACGCGCACGCGGCAATCGCCGCCGCGCACGCGGCAAAAAAAGGTTTCACGTTCATGCCGCCATTATACCAAAGTTCCGCCACGCGCGGAAATGCGTTTCGCGCGTCAAACGAGGCGGTCTCCCCAAAGCGGCACCACGGCGTCGCCGCCCGCCGCGCGCACCTGCTCCGCGGCGCGAAAACCGTCCGCGTACGTCCAGCGCCAGCGGTTCCGCGCATGCCCCAGTTCGTTCAAATGCGCCAACGCCGTTTTCTTCGGACGGAACTTCCGCACGCCGTCCGCCACGGCGAGCCCGCAATAGGGATGCACGATCCACAAATCTGGCGGCGCCGACGGATTGAGTTTCGCCAGGTTCCCGGAATCGCCGGTGTGGTAGACGCGGAATCCGTTCACCTCGATTTCGAACGCCGTCGTGAAGTCCACGAGATAGCCGTTGTGGTCGGAAAGCGACGTCTTCACCGACACGTCCGCGAACGAGAACGTTTTCGCGGCGCGCGTGTAGCCGCCGCCGAACCGCGACTTGGCCCGCAGCGCGCCGCCGTTGGCGTCGAAATTGCTGACGACCGTTTTGCCGGTGCCGTTCAAGCGCTCGAGGAACGGCTGCGTGCAGTGGTCGTCGTGGTTGTGCGTGATCAACGCGAAATCAAGCTTGGGCGCCAGTTTCGGCGCATCGCGATGGCACAGGTCGACTGAAAACAGCACCTTCTGCGTTTTGACGACCAATCCCATGTTGTACACGTACCACACGGCCGGGCGATCCGCGACGACCGTGCTTTCCGCTTCGCGCGCCACCCGCGCAAACGCCACGTCGTAGCGCGCCAACGCGGCCGGAAGCTTCCCCGCCGACGCGCCGTCGAGGCCGTCGCGGTGCGCGACGTATTCCGCCGGGGTCACGAGGTCGATTTCCGACTGGACGCTTTCGTGGCTCATTGCGCGGACAACGCCCCCAGTTCGACAAGGCGCTCGCGCACGAGTTCGCGGTCGCGCGCGTTGAACGGTTCGCGCGGCGCGGCCAGAACGTCCGAACAGATGCCCATCAGCGACAAAGCGCACTTGACGCCCTTGACGAAACTCGAATTGTGGTGCCCGATGCCGTAGATGAGCGACGACACGCGCATGACCCGCTCCTGCAGTTCGCGCACGCGGTCGACGTCCTTGGCGACGGCCGCGTCGTAGAGGTCCACGAACGTCTTCGGGAAGAGATTCGCGCCGCCGGCGACGCCGCCGTCCGCGCCCATCAGCACCACTTCGCCCATCGCCTCCTCGGGTCCCATCAGAATCGCGAAGTCGGGATCGTTCCGCAATGCGTAGCGGCAGGCGTTGAAATATCCGATGTTGCCGGACGAATCCTTGAGCCCGGCCACGTTCGGATGCTTCGCCAGTTCGACGACGGTCTGCACGGCAATGGACACCTTCACCTGGGACGGCATGTTGTAGAGGTAAAGCGGCAGCGGCACCCGGTCCGCGAGGCGCGTGTAGTAGTCCACGAGTTCGGGCTGGCCGGCGGCGAAATAATACGGCGGCGCGGCGACCAGGCCAGCGGCCCCGCACGCCTTCGCGAATTCGGCGAGTTTCAGCGACTCGGTGAACACCGTGTCCGTCACGCCCACCAGGATCGGCACGCGCCCGGCGACGATTTCGCTCGTGCGTTGCACGAGGCGGCGGCGCACTTCGTATGGCAAATCGGGGGCCTCGCCCGTCGTGCCCAGCAGAAACAACCCGTGCACGCCGCCGGCGAGAACGTGCTCCACCAACCGTTCCAGCCCCCGCTCGTCAAGATGTTCGTTGTCGACGAGGGGCGTCACCATCGGCGGTACGACGCCTTTGATCAGCTTCATTTTCCGTCACTTTCCGGACGCGGCCTTCTGCGCCTCGATTTTCGCCTTGAGAACGCGGCGGTAGTACGCGTTCGTGTCCTTGAAGCTCCAGAAGTTCGGGCATTTGTCGATCGACTTCAGGCAGTCCTCGTAGCGTCCGAGCGCGAAGAGCGCGCCCGTGTGGCGCTGGTGCACGTTCGGAATGCGCACGCGCTGGGGCGGATCCACGAGCTTGGGGTGTTTCTCGTACCATTCCACCGCGGCGGCGTAGTCGCCCGCGTAGTAGGCGACGTCCCCGTAGCAGGCGGCGATGAATTCGTCCGTTTTGCCGCCGCGCGCCGCCACCATCTTGTCCAGCCACTTTTTCGCGAGGTCCCAGTCCTCCAGCAGGAACGCCTGGGTCACGATCGGGCGCATGTTGCCCGTGTTCTTCGGATCGATGCGCAACGCCTCCTCCCAGAACGAAATCGACTTCATCGACAACGCGCGGTCGGGCTTTTCGTAGTAGCGCGCGGCGCGCCGGGCGTAGAAATCGGCGAGCACGCAGTACGCGCTCATGCGCGAGGTGCTCAGCGGATCCTTGATTTCGGCGAGTTTCTCGAGGTAGATCGCCTCGGCTTCGGACCACTTGCACGCCCCCACCAGAAGCGACGCCTTGCGGTCGCGGAACCACGCGCGCGCGGCGGGATCGGAGAGTTCGGCCATCGCGTCGTCGCACGCCTTGAGTTTGTAGTCGAGGCATTCCTCGGGAGCGAGCGCGTCGAACGCCCCGCGCGACCAGCTGGGGCGGTCGGCCGTCTGGTTCGCGTACCATTCGCGCAGCGCCTTCTGGTCCGAAACCGGCGGCTTCGCCTTCGCCGCCGCGGGAGGTTTCGGGGCCTGGCCGGCGTCGGCGAGATAGTCGGCGAGCTCGGCGCGGACTTTCGCCTTGTCGGCTTCGGGGGCGGCCGCGATCGCGTCCGCGTACGACTTCTTGGCCTGCTCCAGCAGGCGGAGGTTCACGGGACGCGCATACGCCCGCGCGAGCAGCAGCTTCGCGTCCGCGACCGTCATCGCCCGGGCCGCGCCTTCCTTGAGCGTCACGAGGCGGACGATTTCGTTGACGTTGGACGTCACTTCCGCGAAGTCCTTCGCCTTCTTGGCGTTGTGCCAGTTCCAGGTGTCCTCGACCTTGCGCCGCAGCGCGTTGACGGCGGTGTCGTTCTTTTTGGCGAGATGTTCGAGCGCCTGCGCGCGCTTTCTCGCCTCGACCTCGGCCGCCGTGGGCGCCGCCGAAACGGACGCCGCCAAAAGCGCCGCCGCCAGGAAAACCGTCAGTTCTGAAATTCTGGATTTCATGTTCGTCCCCCTTCCTTTTTACTTCCCGTCGAACAACTGGTTCTTCTGGTATTCGCCGTAGGCCTCCTGCGCCGCCCACGGGAAGTTGAACAGCGCGTCCGCCGCCTTCAGGTAGAACGCGTCCTGTTCGGCGCGCGTCATGGCGTCGAACTTGGCGATGCCGGCCGCGAGCCCGCGGCGCTCGGCGATCATCGCCGAGTACGTCGCGCGGAAACCCGGGTCTTCGGGCACGTTCACGTAGCTGCGCGGATCCGCGGCGTTGCGCTCCTGGCGCCATTTTTCGCGCCCGATCCAGATTTTGCCGATCGAAGTGCGGTTGGCGTCCGTGTACGCGCAGAATTCGCGCCAGGCCTTTTCGAGCGTCTTCTTGAGGATGGCGGTGCGCTGCTCCGGCGTGAACGCCGGCCAGCGGACGTAGCCCGCCTGCGAGTTCTGGTGCACCGTGCCGCCCCAGGTCACGCCCGGGCCCACCCAGCGGATGATCGAAAGACGCCAGATGGAATCCGCGCGGTCGGACAGCAGCGGCAGGCGCATCCAGAAGTTCGCCCAGTCCCAGTGGATGCGCACCACGATCGCGTTCTTGAGCGCCGTCTCGGTGACCTGCGGCTTCGCCAGACGGAAGTCGCGGTCCGGTTCGCGGTTTTCGTATTCGCGGCAGACGCCGTCGCCGTAGAACGCCATGTAGCGCTGCTGCACGGCGGGTTCGTCCGCGTCGCCGGGCGCCACGAAGAACTCGATGCGCTGCGACGGGTAGGCGTTCGTCTTCGCGAGGTAGTCGGAGAGCTTCGGCTCGTTGCAGTAGACGAGCACGTCGAAGCCGTCCTCGTCGCACGAAACGCGCAGACCCGTCACGGTGCGGTCCTCCAGCTTCTCGTCGGCGGAAGCCGCGCGGCGCACGTTGGAGTCGGACCACAGCCATTCGGACGACGCGCCGTAGGGCCGGAAGTTGTAGTTCCAGTCGTCCGGGAAATCGCGGAGCATCGTGGCGTAGTTGTTCGGCACGGATCCGTATTTCACGTCGTAGTGGTTTTTGCCGGCGTCGGCCGCGGCGAAGGCGCCGAGGGCGCACGCGAAGGCGATTCCCGAAACAATTGTCTTTTTCATGGTGTCGTTTCCTTTCGCGCCGTCATTTGGCCGCCCGGGCGTAGTCGGGATTGGCGGGCGGCATTTCGCCGCCGTGTTTCTTGATCGCGTCCTGCAGAATCAGAATGCGCGCGGCCGCGCCCGTCTTCGTCGCGTCGAGGTCGGCCATCAGGCCGTCCAGCGACTCGATCCAGAGCATCGCGCGCTTCGCCTCGCGGCGGAGGTCCACGTTCTTCGCGGCGAGATTCGCCTGCGCGAGCTGCGTGAGGCGCGTGAGGTAGCGGAGGTCGTCGTAGCCCTCGCGCACGCCGTCCCAGCGGAGGCAGAAAATCGAACCGCCCTGCATCGGATAGGACATGCAGAAGTTGCGGTAGTTGCCGTCGCCGCCCCAGTCCTCGCCCCATTCGCACCAGGGCGTGCGGCCCTGCCGGAAGCCGTGCAGCATGTGGCCGTCGAGCCCCGTCTTGTACATGTAAAGCCCCATCTTGCGGCGGTACCAGTACGGGCTTTCCGCGCCCGGGAACGGGTCGGCGTAGTTGATGTATTCGCCGCCGGCGGCGTGCCAGCGGCTCGCCTCGTCGCGGTCGATGAGCGTGGACGAGTTCATGTCCTGCACGTCGCCGGCCCACTGGCTGTTCCAATGGCCCATGCCGTGCGCGAACACTTTGAGCCCCGCCTCGCGGCACGCATCGGACATTTCGCCCTGGTTGCGGCAGAGCGACCCGTAGTCGCTCGCCTCGGAAAAGCCGATGCACCACCCCTCGGCCCAGTCCGGAAGCCATTTCTTCCAGGCGGCGTTGTTGGCGTTCCACGCCGCGACGGCGGCCTTGATCGCCGCCTCGCGTTCGGCGGCGGTGATTTGGTCGCGCGGCACTCCGGGATAGAAATCCCACCACCACTTGGGTCCCCCCACCGTGAAGACGCGGTCGGGCACGAATCCGACTTCGAGCGCCATCTTCGCGAGCGTGGGCGTGGAGAACACTCCCGTCGTGTGGTTCATGTTGTGGGCGTGCACGTTTTCGAGCATCTTGCGCGCGTAGTCCAGACGCTCCTGGCGCGTGTGGCCCTCGATCGCCGGGAAGCTGTTCATGTGCGTGATGTAGCTGCGCGTCGTGTCGCCGTAGGGCGTGGGCTGCACGGGCAGTTCCACCGGCAGCACCTTGAGCGCGATCTTGAAGGAAACGGCGCCCGCGTCCGTGGCGAGCGAAACCGCGCCTTCGTACACCCCCGGCTTCGCGTCCTTCGGCACTTTCACCGTGGCGAGGAGCTGCTGGTTGCGGCCCGCGTCCTTGAGCGCGAAGGGCTGGATCGTCTCTGCGTCCTTGAACGGCACGTTCTGGTTCCAGCCGAAATGGTTCTTGCCCACGTCGGAAACGTCGGCGTAGATCGCGCCGTCGGGATAGTCGAGCCGCAGGTAGTTGCGCGTCTGCTCCTCGTCCACGTACACGAGCGAATCGTCGTTCACCAGCAGATCCGGCACCAGCACGCGCAGGCGGCGGTCGTTGTGGTAGGCGATCCAGGCGCTGCCGCTGCGGTACCAGCGCTTGACGAGCTTGAGGTCCACGTTCGCGCCCGGAATGGCGCCCGCCGGACCGCGCAGGCCGTCGCAGCGGACGCCCGCGACCTTCAGCGGCCGGAACGCCATCAGCACGAACGACGCCGCTTCGTGTTCGCCGGGGCACGCCACGATGCGCTGGCAGTCCGCCACCGCGCCGTACTTCGGGAAGTCGTAGGGGCAGATCGGATCCTGCGAGAACGGCGGCACCGCGATGGTGGCCGCGCCGGCGAAAACGCCCTTGAGGTCCTTCGCCGTTTCGGCGATCTTGCGGGCGTGCGCCGCGTCGCGCAGCAGGATCTTCGCGTCCCGCACGGACACGGTGGAAAGCGCGCCTTCGGGCACGAGCGCCAGATATTCGGATGCCTTCTTGGCGAGCGACTCCGCCCACGCCACGAGACCGGACGCGCCGGGTTTCGCGGCTTTGACGGCCGCCGCCGCGGCCGCGGTTTCCCCGGCCGCGCGTTCCAGCAGGCCGCGGCACGCCACGGCCATGCGCTCGGAATCCGCGGCGTACGTCCAAGTGGAGATATCCCGCACCTCGCCACTGAAGTCGATGGAAGGACCGCGGCGCGTCCGGCGCGCGAGGCGCGGCACGTTGAGGTTGTCGTTCTCCCACTGGAACTTGCCGTCCAGGTAGAACGTGGCGCGCTGCTGCATCAACGAGAAGTTCACCTCCACGTGGTGCCATTCGCCCGCCTTCACGGCGTCGAGCGAGGCCATTTCGAGGTCGCCGACGATTTCCGTGGGCAGCGCCTTGAAGGCCACCTGGAGCTTGCCGTCCTTGTCCGCGCGGCAGTCGACCAGCCCCGTGGGCTCGCCGACGGACGGCAGTTTGTCGAACTTCACCCAGAAGGCGACCGCCTGTTCGTTTGGCGTGTCGACCGGAACCGGCGCAGGCGGGGCCTTCTGCGGCGCCGCAAAACACGTCGCCGCCACGCAAAGCGCCAGCGACGCGATCAAGTTTCTTTTCATCGTGCTTCCTTTGTTTTGTTGGCGTGACGCCAAAACCGCGAAATGCAAACTTCGAACTCCGCCCGATATTATATCACGTGCGCAACGCCCGCGCCTCGGAAAACGCCCCCCACTTTTGGGTAGGGATGCGCCCCCGCGGCACGTCAAGGCGACACCACGAGCATCCACCCTTTCTTCGCGTCGACGGGAACGGGTTCGCCGGGACGGAACGCGCGGGCGGGCTGGAAACCGGGAATCGCCGGCGCCTCGATTTTCGCGCGCCCGGAATCGATCCCGAGCCGCTTCCAGTCGATCGCGAGTTTTGCCGTCTGCGGTTCGCCGCCGAAGTTGCCGATCGCGATCAGCGTGCGGTCCGCGCGGATGAACGCCGTGGCCTTCACGTCCGGGCGATCCGTCGCCACCGCGGGCTTCTCCTCCCAGTAGCCGGCCATCTTCGCGTCCGCGATGCCGAAATCTTCCCACGCCTTCCAGATGGCCGTGGGGTTGTTTTCGCCAACGGCGCCGTAGTAGCGGCGCGTGGTGCCGTAAACAGCGCCCAGCCACGGATTGCCGCCGCCTTCGAGCATTTCGCCCATGAGCCCGAAGGGTATGCCCGAGAACCCGGCGAACCAGGCGTCGGGCGGCATTTTGTCGTAGTGGAACCCCTCGCCGAACCAGAGGCGGTCGATGAACGGGAAGAATTCCGCGTACTGGTTGGCCGCGCCGTACGAATAGTCCTGGCAGGAATGGAGGTCGAGGAGCGCGCCGGGGCGGTATTGCTCGATGATGCGGCGCATGCGCTTCATCACCGTGCGGTCGAAGGACACGTCGTCCATGTAGAGGCCGTCGATCCTGTAGTGCTCGAACATCCAGCGCAGGCCTTCGAGGTAGTAGTTGATCCAGCGCGAATGCGGCGCGGTCACGAACGACGCGTCCACGATCGGGCTGCCGTGCGGATCCAGGTCCTTGAGCCGCACGTACCAGGCGGGACGGTACCCCTCGCCCGCGTGTTCCCACAGCCACGGCGCGCCGTTGCCCTTGCCGGGTTCGATGATTTCGCCGCCGAGACTGCGCAGCGCCTGAAATTCCGCGACGTGGTTGGAAAGTTCGCGGATGGTGTAGTAGAGCTTCACCTTGCGCCCCTTCGCGTGCTGTTCGGCGACGTAGTCGGCCAGCTCCCGCTGCACCACGAACGGGTAGTTGATCACGGGATTGAGCGAACGCGCGTGGTGGATGTTCGCGATGTTGGCGCCGCGTTCCGCCGCCGCGTCGAACTTTTCCGGCGACGCGTGGTAGTAGCGCTGCGAGAACTGGAGTTTCTCGTTCAGCGGCTTGACGGGCGTGACGTTGAGGTCGAACGCCCACGTGCGCGCCTCGGGTCCGAGCGTCGTCGCCCCCGAACGCGCCACCGCGCGCATGCCGTCTTCGCCGCCGAACGAAACGCCGCCGCGTCCGCCGTTCCGCCAGGTCTCCGGCGGAACGGGATGGTAGGCGACGTCCGCCAGCAGCGGACCGTGGTAGCTGCCGCCGCGGAATTCCACGTGCAGGCCCGCAAGCGGCCCGCCCGTCCAGTAGCTGTCGTACGGTCCCTTCCAGTTCCACGTGTAGCTCTTCGGGCGGAGCCCGCCCTCGTGGCCGCCCCAGCCCATGCCCGTCAGGTACTGGGATGCGTACGGCTCGTAGTCCGTTTCCAGCCGCACGTCCTTCACGGCCGTTTCGCCGCCGGGCGCGCGCACGGCGATTTCGAAGCGGACGAAGCCGTCGAACTCCATGTGCGCCTTGAGCGAGAACGCGACGCCGCCCTTTTCGCCTTGCGCGGTCCAGCCGACGCGCCCCGGCGCGTCGGCGCGCATCGCCGGCTTCTCCGCGGCGAACGGCACGGCGCCCGCGTCCGTTTCCACCACGAACCGCATCGGACGCTTGAGCACCTCGCGGCCGTTCACGCGAATCGACGCGGGAAGTCCGTTGCCGTCCAGCGTCAGGACCTTGTCCGTGGCCGTCACGCGGCGGGCCGCGGCGTCGCAGGCCATCGCGCGGTACGGCGACACGGGCGCGTCGCCCTCGCCGATGCGCGAGTTGAGCCACCGCAGGCGCGACATGCGCCACAGCTCGCCGTCGCCGTGGTCGGCGGCGATTTCGTCCGCGACCGTCAGCGAGATCGCGATCGTGCGCGGCGCGACGCCGTCGGCCGTGAGCGTGGCGCGGCCGCGGTAGACGCCGCTTTTGGCGTCGCGCGGCACCATCACGCCGCACCACAGCGGCTGCACGCGGTTCGCCGGCACGTCCACCACCGCGCGGAACGGCGTGCCGTCCCAGTTGACGCCGTCCGTGTTGATGCACGTGATCGACGCGCCCGGCAACGCGCCGCCGCCGTCGCGCACGAGATCCGAAAACGCGAGACGCACGTTCCGGACCGCGCCGCCCGGCGTCCACGCCACGATCTGCCACACGTAATATTCGTCGCGCAGCGCCGTGCCGGCGAACGAATCGTGACGGGCGCCCGCCGCCCACTTCGCGGGCAGCCAGGACGCGGGATGCACCGGGCACGTGCGGTCTTCCGTGAACACGACGGGGTTCTCGGGATGCGCCTTCCGCAGCGCGTCCGTTTCCGCCGCCGTCATGCGCACGCCCGTCGGTCCGAACGCCTCGAACGGCGCGCGCGCCTCGAACCGCAGCGTTTCGCACGCCACGGGACGGGCCTCCGCGCAGTTTTTCCGCCACGCCCGCCCGGCCGCCGGGTCCGGCTTGAAGTAGTCGTTCCAGTCGGGCATCCACCGTCCGTTGTGGCTTCCCTGGCGCTCGCGGTAGGGAAGATAGTACACGAAATAGTCGGCCGCGCCGGCGACGGGCTCGAACTCGACGACGCCGCGGTCGGCCGAAATCTCCGCCGCCACCGCGTTGGAAACGACCGCGCCCGTTTCGGCCACGGCCACGATCAACCGCTTCACCTCGGGCTTCGGATCCGTGCGCCGCCAGTCGAGCACGGCCCGCGCCACGGCGCCCGTCTCCGGCACGCGCACCACCGCGCGGTGGTTGCCCAGGCCGTCCGCCTCCCACGGTTTCGCCGCCACCGTGAACGGCGCCCCGCCGGACGGCGGAAAAAACGCCCAGCCGCCGGTCGACGCGCAACCGATCTTCGCGGCGAACGCCGCCAACCCGAAAAACGCCAACCCGGCGCATGACAACGAAGCCATCGCCACGCGCGCGCGAAGAAATGCGGAATGCTTCATGTTTCCACTCCCCTTTCGATTTCAAACTTTTACACGGCGCCGCCAACTTCAACGCAAAAGCCGCGCCAAAAACACGTCCACGCGGCCCATTGTATCAAAAGCCGTCCGACGCAGTCAACTTGGCACAAGGGCTTATTGGGCGCCGGCTTATTGGGCGCCTTGAACTTCGCGACAACATGCGCCAGATTGATCAATCTGTCATTGCCGTGATACATCGCCTATTTCCTCTTTTACCGACCATGCGGCAATGCAATGAAGTCATTTAGTTCTTGGCGTAACGCGGTGTGACGCACAAGACGAGTAGACATGAGCTTCTGAAACTCTGCGCCATGATTTGCAACGTCAAGGTGGGTCAGCTCGTGAACCACGACATACTCGACGCAACGGGACGGGACCCGAGCCAACGCCGTATTGA
>JAKSOX010000119.1 GCA_024405335.1 Kiritimatiellia bacterium | reverse complement strand
AGGCCATGCTCGAATCGGAGCCCGTTACGACCTGCCGGTCGCGGACGAGGCAGCCATCCGCCGCGTTGAACGCCGCCGACGGGTTGACCACGAGGTCGCCCGTGACGCCCGTCAGGTCGATCCACCTCGCCGCGGACGCGTCCTGGACGCCGCGTCCGGCGTTTTCGAAACCGTCCCAGTGGCCGACCAGCGCAGCCGTCCGCGCATAAAAGAGCGTTTCCGCGCACCCCGTCTCCTTGATTTCGGGCTGCCGAAAGGGGCAGACGTCGCTCGAAACGGGTTCGTCCACGCCGTTGTCGAGCGTCGCCCGCACGTAGTAGGTTTGCCCGCCCACGAGGCGTTGGAGCGTGCCGGTCCATTTTCCCGAACCGTTCACGACGACCACGGTCTCGCCGTCCAAGGAATCCTGCGCCGTTCCGTAGGCGAAAGTCAGAGTCGCCGAATCCGCCGCCACGCCGACGCCCGTCACCGTCGCCGCGATTTCGGAAGAACCGAACGCGGACGCCACAAGCGTCAGCTCCGGCGAGAGCCCGATTTCCGCCGCCGGCTCCCAGACGACCGCGTTCAACCAGGCGACGTCGCCGCCGTCGACGACCTTGGCGCGGGCGAAGAACACCGACGTCCCCCACCCCGCGGGCTTGGCGAAAGTCGCGGACGTCTCCCCCGCTGCGATCGTCGCGGACGCGACCGCCTCGCCCCAATCGTCCATTCCATGGTCTTCCCGCGCCGCGTAAAGGAATATCTGGCGAGCCGCGTTGGACGCTGGAACCGTCGCGACGATCTTTCCGGCCGTGAATTCCAGCGACGCGACGGACGCCTTGTCGACGAACCGCGCACGGTCGATCGCCGCGTTCACCGCGATTTCCTCCGCCGAAAGCGCGTTGGAATAAAGGCGGATCGCGTACACGCGGCCGTGGAGCTGGGTGTGGCCGGTCGCCGCCCGCCCGCGGACGGCAAGCGGCTCCGTCATGCCGCTGCCCCAGGACTCGCTCGTTCCGTCCATGTTGCATTCGTAGCCGTTCTGGTAGAAATACCAGCCCGAATCGCGGCGGACGAGCGTCAGCGTCGCGAACTGCTGGCCAGTCGTGAATTCCGGCGCCGTGAAGTATTTCGTGTGATCCGAGCCGATGCTCGAACTCTTCACCGCCAGCAGCCCGGTCGTGTTGCCGTTGGGCGAAAAAAGAACGGAATACTGTGACACCACCGTGCGCTTCGCCACGACTTCTATGGTTCTCCACTCCGACACGCCGTTCGCTCCGTAGGCCATGCGCGCGTCGCCGCCGACGGTCGCCCCGTTCTCGCGGACGAGACAGCCGTCCGCCGCGTCGAACGCCGCCGACGAGTTGACCGCGAGGTTGCCCGTGACGCCCGTCAGGTCGGTCCACGTCGTCGCGGACGCGTCCTGGACGCCGCGCCCGGCGTTTTCGAAACCGTCCCAATGGCCGATCAAATCGCCATGCCGCACGTAGAACAGCGTCTCGGCGTTTCGCTCCCCGTCGCCGAATCCTGCGAAGGAAAAAACGACCGCCGCCGAAAGGACGAGAAAACGCCATCCGCCCCGCGCGTCGCCATATTTTCCAAGCCATTTCATGCGATGGGAGAGAGTGTACCACCTTTCCACGCGCCAAGCAAGAAAAAGTATGGATCCAACCGCGGCTGCCACTTGCCCGAACCAACCGTCGCAAGGTTACAGAACATGCTCTTCGCTTCAAAATGCAAACGGCCCGCCTTGCTGGCCGTCTGCTATCTGATCGCCTGGAATTTTCAGATCCGATCGCGCCTCGAGTTTTTCGAGCAAAGACGCCGCCGCCGCGACTTCCGCCGCGCGTTGCGATCCCGCCGTGGCCGTCGCCGAACCGAATCCCGCGACGGAAACGGTCACCGTCACCGTCGGCGCGTGCGACGGCCCCTCCGATTTGTCCACGACGTACTCGGGCTTGCGCGGCGGATGGCGCGCCTGCGCCAGCACCTGCAAGTGCCCCTTGGGGTTTTCGCTCCATTCGTTGAGTTTTTCGTCGATCGGCAAATCGAGTTTCCCGAAGACCTTCCGCGCCGCGTCAAGACCGCCGTCGAGCCACGTCGCGCCCATCACCGCCTCCATCGCGTCAGCCAACGCCTTCGCGCGGGGCGCGAGCGGAGCCGCGCCGGCGTTCCGTTTGAGGTGGTCGCGCAGGCCGATCCGTTCGGCAGCTTCCGCCAGCGCCGCGCCGGAAACGAGATGCGTGCGCCGCACGGTGAGCGTCCCCTCGCGCTCCCAGGGATAGGCGGCGAACACGGCGTCCGCGCTCAACAGGCCGAACACGGCGTCGCCCAGGAATTCCAGCCGCTGGTTGTCCTCGACGTCCGAGCGGTCCATGCGGCACGCCGGCGTGGTGAGCGCCGTCTCCAGCAGCGATGCGTCCTTGAACGCGTATCCGAGCTTCGTCTCCAGTTCCGTCATTTCACCGAACTCCCGCTCCAGCCGAGCTTGCGCGCCAGCACCTTGTACGGATTGTAGCCCTCCAGTTCCACCAGCGGCACCGTGACGGACGACTTGGCGATTTCGACGGACTCGCCGGCCGCCAACGCGCCGACCGGCGCGCCGTCCGCGAACACCGAGAGCGGCGCGTCCGCGCCGTTGCGTCCGCGCGCGCGCACCACGACGCGCGCCGTGTCGCGCACCACGAGCGGACGCGAAGAAAGCGCGTGCGGACAAATCGGCGTAAGCGCGAAGCTTTCAGATTCCGGCATCAGAATGGGTCCGCCGGCCGACAGCGAATACGCCGTCGAGCCCGTGGGCGTGGCCACCACCAGTCCGTCCGCAGAAAACCGCGTGGCCGGCTTGCCGTCCACTTCCAGATCCAGCGTCGCCACGTGGCCGCTCACGCCGCGCGACACGACCACTTCGTTGAGCGCGAGCACTCCGCGCACTTCCAGCGCCGTGCGGCGCGACAACGCGAAGCGGCCCGCCGCCAGCGCCTTGAGCGCGTCCTCGAACTGCGGCGCTTCCACGGCGGAAAGGAAACCGAGAGATCCAAGGTTGAACCCCAAAAGCGGCACGTTCGGGAAACGGTGCACCGCCGCCAGCATCGTGCCGTCGCCGCCGAGAACCACCACGGCGTCCGGATTTTCCGGCACGACCTCGAGTCCGCAGTTCGCCGCCGCCGCCGCGAGCCGCGCACGCGCGTCGGCCGCCGCCGGTTTCGCGGAGTTTTCGAAAAAAGCTATGCCGTCGACCTTCACGTCAATCCTTGATGGGGTTCATTTCCACGCGGATTTCGGCGTGCTTTTCCAGAAACGCCGAGGACAACCCCTGCACGGTTCCCACGCGTCTCGCCGCCGCCAACACGGATTGGTCGACGGCCTTGTCGCCCGAAGAAACGCTGATGGAATACGCCGCCAAACGGCCGCCTGGACCGAAACGCACGAGCAGGACAACGGGTTTCAGGCCGTCATGCCACGTGAACCCCGTCCAATTTTCGCGGAACGTGCGCTTGATGATTGAAAAGCAACGCTGTTCCTCGCTGGTCGGCAATTCGTTCTTCGCGCCGATGCGCGCGCCGGCCGCCAGCGCCTTTTCGTAGTCCTTCGCCGACAACGGCTTGTCGCGGCTCGTGCCTTTGCCGGGCGGCAGATTGTCGGGCGCGTCGGCCTTGCGCGTCTTCTGGGCCGCGGATTTCGGCTGCTCTTCGAGTTTCGCCTTGGTGAATTTCTTTTCCTTGGGCTTTTCCGGTTTCTTCTGCTCTTCGAGCTTCGCCTTGGTGAATTTCTTTTCCTTGGGCTTCGGCTTCTCGGGGATCTTTTCGAGGGCGTCGACCTTTTCCTCGGCCTTCGGAATCGGATCGGGGGCGGGCGGCGCCTTCTCGACGGGCTTCGGGAGTTCCTTGGGCGGAGGATTGGGATCGGGATTCGGATCGTCCGGATCCTGTTCGGCCCAGGGCGGCACCACCGTCATGTCGATGGGAATGATCGTCTCATGCGGATGCAACCAGGAGATCACGAACGAAAACGACAAGAACACGAGTCCCAGCGCCGCGTGGCAGAGAAGCGAAAAACCCATCGTGCGGAAATTGATTTCGCGCACGTCGCCTTCCGGTTTTTCCTGTTCGTGGTAGTACATCGCCCGCTACTTGTCCACGGTCACCAACGCCATGCGCCGCACTTTGCACTTGTACACGATCTTCACGACGCCCATCACCGTGCCGTAGCTGAGACGCTCGTCGCCGCGCACCAGCACCGGCACTTCGGGGTCTTCCGCGACTTTTTCCAGCAGGATCTTTTCCAGCGTTTCGTCCGTCACCGGCTGGTTGTTGAAATACGTCGCCGTCTGGGAAATGGTGATCGTGTTCGCCTTGTTGTTCTTGCTCGGCAGCGCGTCCGTTTTCGCCTGCGGCAGCAGAATGGAAACGCCCTGCTCCAGTTTCGGCAGCGTGAGCATGAACGTCACCAACAGCAGGAAGGTGAGGTCGATCATGCTCGTCATGTCGATCGCCGCTTTGGTCCGCTCGCCGCGTCTTCCCCTGCGTCTGCTCATCTCGCCGCTCCGTGTTTCCGCGCCGATCCGCGCATGCTCATTTGCCCTGGAACTCCAACGCGATGCGGCCCGTCAAATCGTCGGTGAAGCCCTCGACGTCGGCCGTGAGGTCGCGAACGGAAGCCGACAAACGCGCATGGCACATCACGCCGGGAATGGCCACCAGCAGCCCCACCACCGTCGTCACGAGCGCGGACGAAATCGCGGGCGCCATCGTGGCGATGTTCGCGGAACCCGCGCTGCCGATGTCCGCGAACGCGTCCAGCACGCCCCACACCGTGCCCAGCAGGCCGAGCATCGGCGCCAGCGCCACGATGGTGGCGATCACGCCCATGCCGCGCTCGATCTTGATCTCCTCTTCGTCGAGCAGATGCTCGCTCAACGCGCGCACCAGTTCCACTTCATGGCGCGTGAGCACGGCCTCGCCGGCGCGCGCCGCCAGCGCCGACCGCGTGTCCGGCGTGAGCAGTTTGAGCAGGCGTTCGCAGGCGCCGACGTAGATGTTCTCCACGGGCGAATGGTGGTTCGGGTGCCGCGCGAGATAGTATTCGAGCACGTCCTGCCCGGACATCACGTCGCGGCTGATGCGGCGCGTGAGACTGCTCATCCGCGAGAGTTTGGACCATTTGCCGAACACCTGCCCCAGCATGACCAGACTCGCCGCGATCTGCACGACCACGATGAGTTTGCCCATGAAACTCGAAATCAGGAAACCCTGAACGAGCGAATCCGCGAAAAACTCAACCATTTGCCATTTCCTCCTCGCACAGTTTCACCGCCAGTTTCACGAGCTCGACGCACGGGCGCTTCTTGTAGTATTCCGCCGTGCGCGTTTCCGGCGCGCCGCCCGCCGTCGCGTGCGGATCGGGGCCCGCCAGCAGTTCGCGGCACACGATCGAACCGCACGCGGCCTTGAATTTCTCGCACACCGCCTGCACGTGCGGATACGTCGCCGCTTTGTCCGGCCCGTATTTCATCCCCAGCGCGAGCGTGACGCCCGTCACCGCACCGCACGTTTCGCGCATGCGCCCGACGCCGCCGCCGAGCCCGGCGCTCACTTTGGCCGCGAGTTCGGCGTCCACTCCGAATTCCCCGGCGAACGCGCCGAACGCCGCCTGCGAGCAGCACATGCCGCTCATGAAAAGTTCTTCCGCTTTGTTTTGCCTGTCCATGGCCGATGATTATACCACGTTTTCGCGCGCGTGCGTTCACGTTTGTGGCATGTCGTGGTATAATGCTCGACATGAACGCAACCATTGCCATTCCCCACGAAAACGGCCGGATATTCCAGCACTTCGGAAAAGCCGGGCAATTCAAAATCTACACGATCGAAAACGGCGAAGTCGTCGCCACGCGAATCGAAGACGTCGGCGGCGTCGGCCACGAAGAGCTGGGACTGTGGCTCGTGCAACGCGGCGTCGCCGCCGTCGTTTGCGGCAACGTCGGTCCCGGAGCGCAAGGCGCGCTGACGGCGGCCGGCATCGCGTTGCTCGCCGGCGTGGAAGGTCCGGCCGACGACGCCATCGCGAAACTGCTCGCCGGCACGCTCGTCGCGTCCGGCTCCGCCAACTGCGGGCACCGCCCCGGCGAGGGCGGTTGCGGCGGCGGCTGCGGCCATTGCCACGGCCGCTGCCACGGTTGAATCCGGCGCACGGCGTCCTGCGTTTCCGCCTACGCCGCGTACACCAGCACGGATGCGGCCGTCGCGGCGAGGCCGACGGCCGCTTCGTAGGGAATGAGTTTCAGGCGGTCCTGGATGGACATGAACGCCG
>JAKSOX010000118.1 GCA_024405335.1 Kiritimatiellia bacterium | reverse complement strand
GCGGCTGGAATCCGCGCCCTACCCCGCGGAGAATGCGGCTGGCGGCGGAATGCGGCGCGGCTGGAATCCGCGCCCTACCCCGCGGAGAATGCGGCTGGCGGCGGAATGCGGAGCAGACTCCGGCTGCGCCGTAGGCGGCGAAATGCGGCGGCGGAGCGAACGTTCAGCCGGCCAACGGGCACGGCGAGATTTGCAGGACGGACGTTCTTGTCCGCAGGTCGTCCGCGATTCGGTTTTCGGAAAATCCCCACTCGCGGCGAAAACGTGGTATAATTCGCGGCATTCATGAAAACGAGAACTTTCATTGACCAGGTGGACGTGGTCGTCCGTTCGGGCAAAGGCGGCGACGGGGCGGCGACGTTCCGTCGCGAGGCGCTGGTGATGTTCGGCGGGCCGGACGGCGGCGACGGCGGCCGCGGCGGCGACGTGGTGTTCCGCGCGAGCGCGCACGTGAATTCGCTGATCGCCCAGTATTTCGAGCCGCACCTCTTCGCGGAGGACGGCGTGCCGGGGTCCGGCTGCCGCTGTTTCGGCCGCCGCGGCAAGGATTTGGTCGTGGACGTGCCGCCGGGCACGCTGGTGACCGACAAGGCCACCGGCCTCGTGGTGGCCGACATCACTCAGATCGGCGAGAAGGTGGTCGTCGCCAAAGGCGGCGCGGGCGGTTTCGGCAACGTGCATTTCAAGTCCAGCGTCAACCAGGCGCCCACCGAGCACACGCCCGGCGGCCCCGCCGAGGAAAAGCGTCTGCATCTCGAGTTGAAGACCATCGCGGACGCGGGGCTTTTGGGTTTCCCGAACGCCGGAAAAAGTTCGCTGCTTTCGGCCGTTTCGGCCGCGACGCCGAAAATCGCCTCCTATCCGTTCACCACGCTCAACCCCATCGTGGGCACCGTCGAATACCACGACTTCGCCACCATACGGATGGCCGACGTGCCCGGCATCATCGAAGGCGCGTCGAAGGGCGTGGGGCTCGGATTCGCGTTTTTGAAGCATCTGGAACGCAGCCGCGTGCTCGTGTACGTGATCGACATGGCGGGCACGGACGGCCGCAAGCCGTGGGACGACTACAGGATCCTCGCGAAGGAAATCGCGGACTACAACGCGCAGCTTCCCGACCTGCCGGCGCTCGTGGTCGCGAACAAAATGGACAAGCAGGCGGCGCGGAAAAACCTGAAGCGCTTCATCCGGGAAACGGGCGTGAAGCCGATCGTCCTTTCCTGCGAGCCCGGCGCGAAGGAACTGCGCGAATACGCCGATTTGAAGGACTACGACGGCCCGACGGGCATGGAGGCGTTCCGGCGCGAACTGCGCAGGGTCGTGAACCCCAAGGCGCCGCACGAGGAAAAGCCGGACGTCAAGGACATGCCGGACACTACGGGCGACGAAATCCCCGCCGAGGCGATGAAGTTCGCGACGTTTCTGAAGCTCGATCCGCCGAAGAAGAAATCGCATCCGTCCCGCGGGAACATCCACGGGTGAGCACGGAGCCGGGAAACATCATGAAAAAATGGACGACGGCGGCGTTCAGGGCCGCAAAAGGGAAACAGAAGCTCGGGTGCTGCACGGCCTACGACGCGTGCTTCGCGCGCTTGGCGGACGAAGCGGGCGTGCCGTGCATTCTCGTGGGCGATTCGATGGGCATGGTGGTGCTCGGCCACGAAACCACGTTGCCGGTGAAGATGTCCGAAACGCTCAGCGCCACGGCCGCCGTCGCGCGCGCCGCGAAGAACGCGCTGGTGGTGGCGGACATGCCTTTCGGCAGCTACCAGTGCGGCGACGACGCGGCGATGGCGAACGCCGTCGCGTGTCTGCAGGCCGGCGCCGACGCCGTGAAACTCGAAGGCGGCGCGCGCGTGTGCGGTTTGATCAAGCGCATGGCCGACGCGGGCATTCCCGTGTTGGCGCACGTGGGCATGACGCCGCAGAGCGTCAATTCCTACGGCGGTTTCAAGAAGCAGGGGAAAACGCGCGAAGCGGCCGAGGCGATCCTCGCCGACGCGCGCGCCGTGCAGGCGGCCGGGGCGTTCGCGGTGACGCTCGAATGCGTGCCCGGCGAACTCGCGGCGGAAATCACGGCCGACCTCGCCATCCCCACGATCGGCATCGGGGCGGGGCCCGCGTGCGACGCGCAATGGCTCGTGATGCACGATCTGCTGGGACTCAACGAAGGTCCGGTGCCGTCGTTCGCGAAGCCATATGCGCATTTGGCGGAAACCGCCAAGGCGGCGTTTGCGCAGTACGTCGCCGAAGTCGCTTCCGGCGTTTTCCCGCCGCCGGGGAAGGGCGCGTGACCGATGGAACTCGACGCCGCCGAACAGCTGATCGAGAAGGCCATCGCCGCCGGACGTCCCGCGCACGGGTATCTCGTGGTGGGAAACGTCCGCGGCCAGGCGCTGGCGCTCGCGGAGCGCGTGGCGGCGAAACTGCTCGGTGCGCGGAACGCGGAGCAGCTCAAGGTGCATCCCGACTGCCATTGGCTGCATCCGGAGAAGAAAAGCCGCATCATTTCCGTGGCGGCCATGCACGAGAAGATGGTGGACGCGGTGGCCACCACGGCCTACGCGGGCGGTTGGAAGGTGGGGGTGATCGCTGGCGCGGACTGCCTCAACCCGCAAAGCGCGAACGCATTCCTCAAGACGCTCGAGGAACCGCCGAAGAAGACGCTGTTTTTCCTGTTGGCCGATTCCCCGGACCAGTTGCTGCCCACGATCGTGTCGCGATGCCAGCGCATCGACCTGCCGGACGCGCGTCGGCGCGGACTGGCGGAACCCTACCGTTCGTGCGTGCTGCGCGCGCTCGCGGACCCCGCGAACGCGGGCGGCGCTTTGGAGCGCGCGGCGCTTGCCGGGCGTCTCGCGGCCGTGCTGGAGGCGCTCAAGGACGAGGTGGAAAAACTGGTGAAGGCGGACGTCGAAGCGAGCGAAACGGACGCCGGCGCGGAGGTGTCGAAAGACGAAACGGAAGCGCTCGTGTCTTCGCGCTACCGCGCGTTCCGCGCCGATTTCTGCCTGACGCTCGAGAACTGGTTCCGCGACGTGGCGGCCACGTGCGCGGCCGGTCCCGACGCGCCGTTGCTGCATCCGGATTTCGCCGAGCAGGTGCGCGCGCGAGCCGCCAAGATCGGCCGCGCGCTGGCGTTCCGCAACGTGGAATTCGTGGCCGAGCTCGCGCGCAGTTTCAACCGCAACCTTCCCGAAGCGGCTGCGCTCGGCTTTTTCGCCGACCGCCTCGCCATCAAGTGACTCCGCGAAAGACATGACGAAAGCACTGCTGAAATTCTTCCGCATCGTGAATTTGCCGACCGTTCCCGGCGACGTGCTGGCCGGCGCGGCGGCGGCGCTCGCCTGCGCCGCCGGCGCGGAGGATTCGCGCGTGGCGGCCGCGCCCGTGGCGTTGGCGGGCGCTTGTCTCGCCGCGTGCGCGCTTTATCTTTTCGGCATGGCCGACAACGACGTGGCGGGCGCGAAAACGGACGGACCCGAGCGTCCAATTCCGGCCGGCGAGCTGTCGCTTTTCGCGGGCCGTGCCGCGCGCAACGTCTGCCTGGCCGCCGCCGCCTTTTTCGCCGCGTCCGCCGGACTTCCCGCGCTTTGGTGGCTTTCGGCGGCGGCGCTTTGCGCGTCCATCGTGGCGTACAACCGGCTCAAACGGCCGATGCTGATGGGCCTCTGCCGCGGCTTGAACGTCGCCTGCGGCGGCGCGGCCGCGTGCGTGTTGCGCACCGGTTCCGTGCCCGTCGCCGCATGGTGGGGCGTGGGCGCCGCGGCCGCCGTTTGGACGGCGTACACGGCCTGGCTCACGCATTTCGCCCGCGGGGAGGACGCCGACCCCGCCAAGCGCCGCCGCGTGGGCCTGCTGATCGGTTCGATCGTCTACGGCCAGCTGCTCGTGCTGGTGGCGGCGTACCAGTGGGAGCCGACCCTTGCGTTGCGCAATCTGCTTTTGTCGGGCGCGGCCATGCTGCTCGTGCTGCGGCTTCTGAAACGTTCCCTGCCCGGAGTGTCGGCGTCGTGAAGCGTCTGAACGTCATTGCCGCGGGGTTGGGGTGGCGCACGCTGGAGCGTCGCGGAGCGACGCGTTTGGCGGGGCTTTGCTTTTCGCCGAAGCCGAGCGTGTTCCCGGCGGTGACCTGCGTCGCGCAGGCGACGCTGCGCACCGGCCTCGCGCCGTCCGAACACGGCATGATTTCCAACGGCTGGTGGAGCGAGACGCTCCGGAAGCCGCTTTTCTGGGAGCAGTCCGCCCGGCTCGTGAAAGGGCGGCGGATCTGGGCGGACGCGCGCGCGGCCGGCGGCACCGTGGGGCTGTACTTCCTGCAGCAGTCGCTGGGCGAGGACGCGGACGCGATTTTGTCGCCCGCGCCGATCCACAAGCACGGCGGCGGCATGGCGATGAGCTGCTACACGAAGCCCGGCGCCGCCGCGGCGGCCGCGCAGGCGAAATGCGGCGCGTTTCCGCTGTGGCGCTATTGGGGACCGCTCGCGTCTCCCAAGGTCGGCCGGAAATGCATCGACTGGTTCGAAGCGATGACGGACGCGCAGGACGTGGACGAAGCGTTCCTGTACCTGCCCACGCTCGACTACGCGGCGCAGAAGTGCGGGCCCGGCGGCGCCAAGGACGACGCGGCGTTCGCGGAATTGACCCGCCAGCTCGAACGGCTCGCGGATCTGTGCCAAAGGCGCGGATGCAGGCTGTCCGTCAGTGGCGACTACGAAATCACGCCCGTCACGGCGCCGCCCGCGCGACCGAACGTCCTGCTGCGCCGCGAAGGGCTTTTCCGCGTGCGCCACGTGGAAGGACGCGCCTATCCCGATTTCTACGAATCCGCCGCCTTCGCGATGTGCGACCACGAATGCTGCGTCGTTTACGGTCCCGAACGCGCACGCGCTTTGGATGCGCTGTGGGCGAGCGGCGACTACGAGCTGCCCGACACGGCGTCGGGCCTGTCGGATGCGGGCGTGCTGCTCGCGAAGCGCGGCAGCTGGTGCGAATACAAATGGTGGCAGGACGACCGCGAAGCCCCGGACTACGCCAGCCACGTGGACATCCACAACAAGCCGGGGTACGACCCCACGGAACTTTTCTTCTTCGGCCGCGGCACGGTGAAGGGCACGCACGGGCGCGCCTGCGAAATCGCCGCCGCGCCGTGAACTCCAGGGCTCCGACGGGCGTTGAATCGATCATGGGAAGCACGCAAAACAGAAAGTTGGCCGTCGGCTGGTTCGACAACGCGCCGTTCCGGGAAATCTGCGCGCCGCACGTGGCGCGCATCAAGGAGATCTTTTTCGCCTGGCCTGGCGTTCTTTCGTGCCGTCCCGCGCCGGACTACACCGAAGCGTTGCGGGCGCGCCAAATCGAAGACCTCCGCTGGGCGCGCGAACAAGGGTGTTCGCTCGACACGCTGTTCAACTGCAACTGCTACGGCGACCGGGCGGTGTCGCCCGAACTCGCCGATTCCGTCACGGCCGCCATGAAGGCGATGGACGCCGCCGGGGTCATGCCAGAAACGGCCACGACCACGTCGCCGTTCGTCGCCACGGTCCTGCGCCGGCGTTTTCCCGCCGTGAAAATCCGCTGGAGCGTCAACCTGCGCGTCCACGGAACGCTCGGTTTCGAAAGCGTGCTGGAGCTTTTCGATTCGTTCTACGCGTCGCGCGAACGCCACCGCGAGCGCGATTGGCTCGCGGCGCTTTCCGCGTGGGCGCGCGCACGCGGAAAAACGGTGGGCGTGCAGGCGAATTCCGGCTGCCTGCGCCAATGCCCGTTCCAGACGTTCCACGACAACCTGCACGGCCACGACCGCATCGCGCAATCCAAAGTCGGCGAGGCGTTCGGCTTCTCCGTGTTCCGCTGCAAAACGCATTACGCGCAGGGCAACCGCGAGGATTTCCTGCGCGCGACGTGGCTGCGGCCCGAGGACCTGCCGCTGTACGAGCCGCTGGTGGACGTGGTGAAACTCGCCACGCGCCGCCATCCCGATCCGGGGAAAATCGTCCGCGCCTACGCCACTTGCTCCTACGACGGAAACCTGGCGGAACTGATGGATCCCGCGCACGCGTTTCCCGGATCGTTCGACAACGCCGCCTTTTCCGCGTCGCCGCTTTGGCCGCGCGTGCGGGAATGTCCGCGCGCCAACGACTGCGTCCATTGCGGAACCTGTTCGGCTCTTTTGGCGGACGCGTTCAAAGAACCGTCGGAAACGCACCGGGAGGAAATGAGGTGAAAAACGTACAGGACGTCGTTGATTTGGCGAGCGCGTTCTACGGGAGCGCCGTGCTTTTCGCGGCCATCGA
>JAKSOX010000117.1 GCA_024405335.1 Kiritimatiellia bacterium | reverse complement strand
GCCGAGGACTACGTGCACCGCATCGGCCGCACGGGCCGCGCCGGCAACACCGGCATCGCGATTTCGTTTGCCGACGAAGACGAGTCGTTCGCGATTCCCGAAATCGAAGAATACATCAACGAACCGCTCAAATGCACGATGTTGCAGGACGACGATCCGCTCATGAAGCCGCTCGAGAAACTCGCGCGCGGCCAAAAGAGCGAACTGAAGCCCGTGGACGAAGCGGCCAAGGCCGAGGTGGACGCCCGCGAGGCGGTCACCGAAGAGCAGAAGGCCGCCGCCGCCGCGCTCGTGGGCGGACGCGAGGGAATCGTGGTGAAGAACGCCGCCGGCAAGGAGGGCGTGTTCACGTTCAAGGCGGAAGACCCGGCCCCGCGCAAGCTCCCCACGTTCGAGAACGCGCTGGAGCCCAAAAAAGTGGTCGACGAGTCGGACGTCTACGCGAAGCCCGTCGAGCAGAAGACCCGCTACGAGGAGTGGAAGGTCGAAGAAAAATGATTTCACCGTCTGGTTCGGGCTCAAAACCGACTGCCCGACCGGTAAGGATGAAAAACAAAAAACAAAGGAAACGATAAATGCCTAAGTTGAAAACCAAGAAGTGCGCGGTCAAGCGCATGAAAACGTCGGCCAAGGGCAAGGTCCTGCGTTCGCAGGGCGGCAAGGCGCACCTCAACGCGTGCAAGACCCGCAGCCGCAAGCGCAACCTCCGTGGCACGACCGTCACCGACAAAACCGTGCAGAAGACCATGCAGCGCATGCTGCAGGGCAACTAAAAGGAGGAAAGAACAATGTCTCGTGCAACCAACGCCCCCGCTTCCCGTCAGCGCCGCCGCAACGTCCTCGAGCGCGCGAAGGGTTTCCGCGGTCCCCGTTCCAAAAACATCCGCCAGGCGATGGAGGCGGTCGACCGCGCGAAGAAACTCGCGACGATCCACCGCAAGCTCAAGAAGCGCGATTTCCGCCAGCTCTGGATCGGCCGCGTCAACGCGGCGACCCGCGCGGAAGGCATCAGCTATTCGAAGTTCATGGCCGGACTCATCAAGGCCGGCGTGATCATCAACCGCAAGATGCTCAGCGAAATCGCGATTCAGGATCCGGCGGGTTTCAAGACGCTCGTCGAAATCGCGAAGAACGCCTGAAAAGCCGCTTTTGGCTTGGCGCCAGAAGGAAGAACCGCCGCTTTTGCGGCGGTTCTTCTTTTTTCGTTTTTCGAATTGTGTCAAAAGTGTGTCAATTGTGTCAGAATTGTGTCAAAAGTGTGTCGAAATTGACATCAAATTGACACACTTTTGACACCACTTGTTTTTCGTTTTGTGGCATCATGTTCGGCGTTGAGGGGACATTCGTCCTCCGTCCAAAACAAAGGAGTTAAACATGGACGCGCAAAACGAACAAGGTGCATCCGGGAACGTGGCGGCATACCGCCCGAAATTGTCTTACTTCCACGCCAACGCCAAGGGCGGCGGAAGCGCGGTTCAGTTCGAGCTGCATCCCGCGCACGACGACGTCGAAGGCAGCATTTTCGCGACGTTCGCCGCGCAGAAAACGGTCGGGTCCGTTGAAGCCGGCTGTCGCACGTTCCCGACGTTCGACTGGCAAAACCGCATCACCGTCTGCCTGCGCATCGGCGACTTGGCGCAAATGCTGGAAGTGTTCCGCGGGTGCCGTGAAAGCGTGGCGGACGGCAAAGGCCTTTTCCACCGTTCGGCGAAAGCGAACACGATAATCCGCCTGGAGCACCGCATCGACCCCGTGCCGGGTTTCGTTTTCGAGGTTTCGCGCAAATCTTTCGGCGGCGACCTGGTGCGCGTGAGTTTTTTGTTTTCCATGAGCGAGGCGTTGGGGTTCGCCCAATCCGTCGAAGGAGCGCTTCATTACGTGGCTTTCGGAATTCCGCAAGTCCATCCGCGCGCGGCGCGCGCAGCCGCCGCCGCCAAAGCGAATCCGGGCGAATTTCCGGAGGATCCGTTTTGAATCCTTTCGGCGATTCGGGATCGCCGATTTCGGAGCGCCACGTGCAGGCCTTGTGGTATGACGCCGCGTTGCGGCCTGCCGTGTTGCGCGCCGAGGGCGGCGCCTTCGTGCGGGTGCTCGATCCCGGCACGTGGAACCTTGGCGAAGGGCCGGATTTCCGGCGCGCCCTGCTCGAGGTGGGGAGCGACCGCCGCCGCATTTCGGGCGACGTCGAAATCCATCTTCGTCCCGCGGACTGGACGGCCCACGGGCACGGCGGAGACGCCGCCTACCGGGGCGTCGTCGCGCACGTCACGTGGCGCGGCGGAGTTCCGCCGCCCACGTTGCCTCCCGGTTGCGTGTCGATTTGCCTTGGCGACGTTCTCAGGTGCCGTCCGGATTTTTCGCCGCGCGACATCGATTTGCAGGCCTATCCGCACGCGCATCTTCCGAAGACGCCGCGTCCGTGCGAAAAGCATTTCGGGGGCAATCCCGATTTCGGGCTCGAAATCCTGCGCGAAGCGGGCCGTCGCCGTTTGTTCGAAAAGGCGGGCCGGTTCAAAACGGCGTTTGTCCGCCGCGGGAATCCCGAACAGGTGTTCTACGAAGAGGTGCTTGCCGCGTTCGGCTACGCGAAAAACGCGGATGCGTTTCGTCTCCTGGGGCGCGTCATGCCGTTGGCGGAATTGCCGCGCGAAACGGAAACTGCGTTCGAGGCGTTGAAGTGCGCGGCGGCTTTGGAAGTCGCGCGCGAACGGCCTTGGACCGCGAACGGCCGTCCCGGCAACGCGCCGGGCTTGCGGATCGAAGACGCCGCCGCCGTCTTCACGGGCGGCAAGCCGCGGCATTTGGGTTGCGGCCGCGCCGCCGCCGTGGTGGCGAACGTGGTCGTTCCGTATGCGTTGGCGCGCGGTGCGCTGAAGGAGCCGCCGTTTTGGCTGCCGCCCGAAGACGTGTCTTCGCCGATGCGTTTGGCCGCGCATCGCCTGTTCGGGCGCGACCACAATCCGGCGTTGTATTCGCGAAACGGCGTTTTGCTCCAGGGACTCATTCAGATTCATCGCGAATACTGCCTTTCGGCAAGTCCCGACTGCGTTGGTTGTCCGTTGGCCGCTTGGTGTGAAAATGCGCTCTGTTCGGAAAGGAAGGTGGAACCGTGAAAAATTGTTTGCGTTTGGCGAGGTGCTATTCCGGCGCCGTGTGCGGTGTCGGCGCGCGGTCGGTGGAAATCGAGGTGTGCGCGTCCGGCGGCGTGCCGCAGTTCACGATCGTGGGCTTGCCTGACGCCGCCGTCAAAGAAGCCAAGGACCGCGTGTCCACGGCGATTTCCAATTCGGGTTATCCGCATCTGGAGTCGTGCGTCACGGTCAACCTGGCGCCGGCCGACGTGCGGAAGGAAGGCCCCCTGTACGACTTGCCCATGGCGGTGGCGTTGTTGGCGGCGGCGGGGAAAGCGCGTTGCCCCGACCTGGATGAATGGGGACTCGTCGGCGAGTTGGCGCTGTCGGGGGCGGTGCGCCGCATCCGCGGAGTGCTGCCCATCGTCCTGGAGATGCGCAGGATCGGCAAGAAAGGCGTTTTGGTGCCGACGGAAAACGCCGACGAGGCGTCGGTGGTGAACGGCATTTCGGTCTACCCCGTCGCCACGCTGCGCGAAGCGGTGGATTTTCTGGAGGGCAAGTGCGAGCTGCGGCCGGTTTTCACCGATTTGACGCGGCTCGTTTCCGCCGGACGGGACACGGGGGACGATTTCGCCGACGTGAAAGGACAATACACGGCCAAGCGCGCCATAGAAGTCGCGGTGGCCGGCGGCCACAACATTCTCATGGTTGGTCCGCCCGGCACCGGCAAGACGATGCTCGCCAAGCGGATACCGTCCATTTTGCCGCCGATGTCAGTGGAGGAGGCGTTGGAGGTGACGCGCATCCATTCCGTGGCGGGGGAACTCAAGGCCGCGCAATCGCTGGTGGTTCACCGGCCGTTCCGCTCGCCGCACCACACGGCCTCTCCGATCGGGTTGCTGGGCGGCGGAACGCGTCCTGCTCCCGGCGAAGTTTCGTTGGCGCACCGCGGCGTGTTGTTTTTGGACGAGCTGCCGGAGTTTCCCCGCACCGCGCTGGAAGTCCTGCGCCAGCCGCTGGAAGACGGCCACGTGGCCATCTCCCGGGCTGCGGCGACGTGCGATTATCCGAGCAAGTTCATGCTGGTGGCGGCGATGAACCCGTGCCCATGCGGATATTGGGGGGACGCCCGCCACCAATGCCGGTGCTCTTCGCGGAAACGCATGGATTACCGCAACCGCATCTCGGGTCCGCTTTTGGATCGCATAGACCTGCAGATAGAAGTCGCCCCCGTCACGTACGAAGAACTGGCGGAACTGCCGCCGGGCGAGTCGTCGGCTTCGATACGCGCACGCGTCATTCGCGCAAGGGAAATCCAGCGGCGGCGATTCGCGGACGATCCGGAAGTGCTTTGCAACGCGAACATGCGATCGCGCGACGTGGCGCGGTACTGCAAGTTGGACAAGGACGCCCAGCGCATGCTGCGCGACAGGTTGACGGAACTGGATTTGTCGGCGAGGGCCTACGACCGCGTGCTCAAGGTCGCGCGCACGGTGGCCGATCTCGAAGGACACGAAACCGTGCAGGTGGAGGACGTCGACGCGGCGGCCGGATGGCGCGCGCTCGACAGGTCGTATTGGACGTGACGCATGGGCTTTGCGGGAAAAATCGGTTCCGGCTGGTCGCCGACGGCCGCCGCGTTCGCGTTGGTCGGCGGCGAAGCGGCCGGATTCGCGTTGACGGACGGGAGCGGTCTTTGGCGCATCGCGGGGTGCGTTCTCGCGCACGCTGCCGTTGCGGCGTGGGCGTGGCGGCTGAAACGCGCGTGGCTGCCGCTTGTCTTCGCCGCGGGCGCGGTGCTGGCGTGGCGGGCGGAAGACGCGCGCAAATCGCTGCTGGGCCGCGCGATGGAGCGCGGCGCCGACGGCGGCGCGCCGGAATACGAGTTGCGCGTCGAAGGCGCGGTGCGGTTGACGCGCGATTTGAAGCGCCACGGGCGACGGGTGGAATTCCTGTCGCGCGTCGGGGATTTGCCGGTCAAGGTGTTCGCGCCTTTGGCCGCCGCCGCCGGCGCGCCCGAGGAGGGCGAGACGTGGAGGTGCCGCGGTTGGTTGAAGGCGCCCGGCGACGGCTACGCGCGCTATTCCCGGCACGCGCTGTGGGTGTTGCGTCCGGACGACGCCGTTCGCGTGCGGGAGGCCGGCGAGTCGGGCGCGCGAGGCGTTTACGCGCGCTTGTCGGCGAAATTGGCGCGGGCGTCATGCGCGGGCGTTTCGTGGAGTCCCGAACTTTCCGGACTGGTGCAGGCGATCGTGTTCGGGCGGCGCGCCGAGATGCCGCCGGCCAGGAAAGCCGCGTTCGCGGCCGCGGGAACGGTGCACGTGTTCGCCATTTCCGGGTTGCACGTGATGTTGGCGATGGCGTTGTTGAAGACTTTTCTGCAGCTGGTTCCGGGGATGTCCTGCGTCCGGAAAAACTTGATCGTGCTGCCTTTGGCCGCCGCGTACGTGTTGCTGACCGGCGCCCGCCCGAGCGCGGTGCGCGCGTTGTCCATGGGCGCCATCGCGCTGGCGGCTCCCATGTTCGGCCGAAGGCCGGACGCGTTGGCGGCCTGGGGCGTCACGGCCGCGTGCGTGTATGCGCTGTCGCCGGCGTTGGCGTTCGACCTGGGATGCACGCTGTCGTTTGCGGTCATGCTCGGAATCGTGCTGTGGTTGCGGCGGACGGCGCTGTTCGGTTCGCCGTTCTCGGACGTGCTGGCGTCCAGATGTTCGCGCGCGGCGACGGAAGAAGATCCAGAAAGCGCCAGGACGATTCGCGCCTGGATCCGCCGCGCGCAGGGCGTGTTGGACGGCGCGGGAATTTCCGCTGCGGCGTGGCTGGCCGGAACGCCGATAGCGGTCTGCGCGTTTTCGCGGTTCACGGTGGGAGGTTTGGCGGCCAACCTCGTCGTGGTGCCGCTGTCGTCGTTGGTCGTGGCGTTCGGACTTGCGGGCGCTTTGGCTGGATCCTGCGGGTTGGCGCTCCCCGCTTGCGCGTTCAACAACGCGGCGGCGTGTTGCACTTGGATCATGGCGTGCGTGTCGGAACGCGTCGCGGCCTGGCCCGGCGCGTCGATGCGGGTCGAACCCTGGGGAGTCGGAGCGTGCGCCGCATGGTACGCGTCGCTGTTGGCGTTGTATGCGTGCAGTTCCGCCCGTGCGCGGTCGTGGACGGCCGGGTTGCTTGCCGGAGGCGGAAAACGTGTCTGACGCGGATGCGATCGTCGAACGCCAGCGCGCGCTGGAAAAA
>JAKSOX010000116.1 GCA_024405335.1 Kiritimatiellia bacterium | reverse complement strand
CGAATCCATCGAGGCGCGCGAGCGTTCCATCCGCAATTTGCTGGCCGGTTTGTGAACGCGCGGGAAGTGGCGTGAGCCGGGAAGAGGCCGGGGGCCGAGGCGTCACGTTTTCGTTGCATTGGAAAGATATTTTGTGTTATACTCGCGGACATGAACTTGATCAACCGCAGAAAATTTCTCGTTGGGACGTCGGCGCTCTTCGCGGCGGCCGGTTCCCTGCAGGCGAAAGCCGTTTCCGGTTCCGCCCAAAAAGCCAAGAAGGCGGTCGTTTTGCCGCCCACGGCGCAAGGCCCGCTCAAGGTCAGATTCATCGGCACCGGCGCGGCCGATTGGCTCGACAAGGACAAGCCCGCGGCCGTCGCCGCGGCCGCGCCCGCGCCGTCGGAAGAAGCAGCGCCCGCCGCTCCGGCGGAAGAAGCAGCGCCCGCCGCGCCGGCGGAAGCCGCTCCCGCGCCCGCCGCCGCACCCGAATGGCGTCGCCACGCGAGCGTGCTGCTGGACGACAAGGTGCTCGTGGACTTCACGGCGTCGGCGGCGGACATGATTCCGGCGGGCGTCAAAATCGAAGACGTGGTGATCACGCATTCGCATCCGGACCATTTCGACCCGGCCGCCGTTCTCGCGCTCGGCACGGTGCAGCGCGTGTACGTGGACCGCGGCTGGGCGCGCGAGGCGCGCAGCGCGTTCATCAAGGCGGGGCAGGGCTGGAGCGGCGTCGACGTCGTTCCCGTCGACGTGGGCGAGACGTTCGCGGCGGGCGGACTCCACTTCACGCCGTTGCCGGCCAACCACGACACGGGCAACGTCTACGAGCAGACGCTCATCTACCGCGTGGACAAGGACCAGACGCGCCTGCTGTACGCGACCGACACGGCCGGCATCACGGCGATGGCGCAGCGGCTTCTGGGCAAGTTCAACGCCATGATCATGGAAGCGACCGTGGGCATGAACGCCAAGGACAACTGGCGCATCTTTTCGCACACGAGCGTGGAGCTCGTGGCGCAGACGGTTTCCGCGCTCAAGTTCCTCAAGCAGTACGAGCCGCCGGAAGGCCGCAAGGTCTACACCACGCACATGTCCAAGGCGCTGCACGGCCCGCAGGCCGAACTCGAGGCGAATTTCCCCGAGGGCGTCGTGCCGGCCAAGGACGGTCTGGAAGTCGAGTTTTGATCCGAAGCTAAAAAAGGAGCAACGCATGAAAAAAGCCATTAGCCTGTTGATCGTTTTCGCCGCCTGCGTCGCGATGGCGCGTCCCCACGGGCCGCCGCCGCCGCCGCCGCCGTCCCACCACCACCACGGCCACCACCACTCCACCGGTTTCGCGATCGGCGCGGGACTGCTCGGCGCCGGGCTTCTCGCCAACGCCGCCTACGCTTCCACGCACGCCGTGGCCGTCGCGCCCGCGCCCGTGGTGGTCGCGCCGGCGCCGGTCGTCGTCCAGCAGCCGACCGTGGTGGTGCAGCAGCCCGCGCCGGTGGTGGTGCAGCAGCCCGCGCCCGTGGTGGTTTCGCGCCAGGTGTGGGTCGAAGGCCGCTACGTGGACACCGTCCAGCCGAACGGCGTGGTGCTGCGCTCCTGGCAGCCCGGCCACTACGAAACGGTGACGACCGCGCAGTAAGCGCCATTTGCCGAACATGGACAACGACTTCCTCGTGTTCGACCGCGTCACGAAGCGCTTCGGCGCGCTGACGGCCGTCGACGACGTATCCATTTCCATCAAGAAGGGCGAATTCTTTTCGCTGCTCGGGCCTTCCGGCTGCGGCAAGACGACGCTGCTCAGGATGCTCGGCGGGTTCGAACGGCCCGATTCCGGGCGCATCTACCTGAACGGACGCGACATCACGAACGCGCCGCCGAACGTGCGCCGCGTCCACACGGTGTTCCAGAACTACGCGCTGTTTCCCACGATGACCATCTGGGACAACATCGCGTTTTCGCTGCGTCTGGCGAAGAAGCCGAAAGAGGAAGTCGAAGAATCCGTGGACGCGATTCTGGAGATGATCCAGATGAGCGACCACGCGTGGAAGTATCCGTCGATGCTTTCCGGCGGCCAGAAGCAGCGCGTGGCCATCGCCCGCGCGCTGGTGGACCGTCCCGAAGTGCTGCTGTTGGACGAACCGCTCGCGGCGCTCGACTTGAAGTTGCGCCAGCACATGCTGCTCGAACTCGACACGATCCACGACCAGGTGGGCATCACGTTCATCTACGTCACGCACGACCAGGGCGAGGCGATGTCGCTTTCGGACCGCATCGCGGTGATGAACCGCGGGCGCGTCGAGCAGCTCGACACGGCGGCGAAAATCTACGAAGCGCCCGTGTCGTCCTTCGTGGCGGCGTTCATCGGCGACACCAATTTCTTCCAGGGCGAAATCGTTTCCACCGAAGGCGACTACTGCACGCTGCAGGTGCCCGGTTTCGGCGCGGTGTGCGCGTTCAACGACCGCAAACTCGCCACGGGCCAGAACGTGCACCTCTCGGTGCGCCCGGAAAAAATCCGCGTCACCCTCGCGCCGCCGCCGCCCGAAAAGGGCGCGCGCATCAACGTGTTCAAAAGCCGCGTGACGGACGTGATCTACCAGGGCGTGTACACGAAATACTGGGTGAAAAGCGGGGACCGTCCCGTGAGCGCGCTGAAACCGCACTCGCGCTTTCTGCTCGACCAGGAAACGATCACCTGGAACGACGACGTCTACGTGTGGTGGCATCCGGACGACGGCTACATGGTGGAGAACTTCTCCGTCCTCGACGAGTCGCTCGTGCAGTTGCCGCCCCAACCGAAACAACAAGGAGAATGACCATGAAGATTGCCTTCGCCTTCGCCGCGCTCGCGCTCGCGGCCGGCTGCTGCAAAGAATGCGACAAAAACGCCTGCGCGCCCGCCGCCGAAACCTACGGCCTCGAAACGTGCCGGCTCTTCAAGCCGTCCAACGTCGAAAAGCCCGTGTTCAGCTGGAAGATGCGTTCCGCCCGCAAAGGCGCGAAACAAACCGCCTACCGGCTCAAAGTGACCTGTTCGAAAGACGCGTCCAAAACGCTGTGGGATTCCGGCGAAGTCGCGTCCGACGTTTCCGTGGGCGTCAAATACGCCGGCGAACCGCTCAAGAGCGGCTGCAAGTACAACTGGTCCGTCACGGTCAAGGACGAAACCGGCGCGTGGACGAAGCCCGCCGAAAGCTGGTTCGAGAGCGGCCTCATGGAGCGGGGCGAGTGGAGCAAGGCCAAGTTCATCGGCGTCGCCAAGCCCATGCCCAAGGCGAAGGGCACGGCGGAGGACTGCGACACCAGCGTCTTCGGCTGGTCGCTCGTGAACGAAAAGGACGTCAGCCAGGTCTATTGGTTCACCACGGGCCTCGGCGTGTACGAAGCGTTCGCCAACGGCGAAATGATCACGCACCTCTGCGACGACGGCTACCAGGTGAAGGACTTCCTGAAGCCCGGCTTCACGCACGCGCACAAGTGCCGCCACTACTACGGCTACGACGTCACCCACCAGTGCAAGACGAAGCAGGGCGAGAAGAACGTGTTCGCCGCGCTCGTCACCCAGGGCTGGTGGCGCGACCAGCCCAACGGCCGCCGCGGCAAGGAAGGCGCGTTCGCGGGCGTGATGATCGTGCGTTTCGCCGACGGCACGGAAAAGCGCTTCCACACGGACGACGCCTGGCGCGGCGACTACGGCGGCGCTTTCCGCCTGAGCGGCATCTTCATCGGCGAAATCCAGGACGCGCGCGTGTCCATGGACTGGATGAAAACGGGCGAATTCCCGGAGAGCTTCGCCAAGGTGAAATACAACGACGAATTCAAAGGCGAGATCCGTCCGCTCCAGGGCAGCCCGATCCGCCTGCGCATCGAAGACCTCAAAATCGCGCCGACCGAAATCTACGTCTACGACGGCGTCGAAGGCGCCACGGCCGAACAGTTCGGCAAGGTCAAGAAGATCCGCGCGTACAAGGAAGGGGACAAGATGGTCCTCAAGCCCGGCGAAACGATGATCGTGGACTTCGGCCAGAACTGCGCCGGCAAGCCCAACTTCACGTTCTCCGCCGCGCGCGGCACGGAAGTCGTCGTGAACGTCGCGGAAATGCTGAACGACGACATGGGCAAGAAGTCCCGCAAGTGCGACGGACCGGAAGGTTCGCTCTACCGCGCCAACTACCGCGGCGCGCCCACGGAAGGCAAGTACTTCTTCAAGGGCGAAGGCGAAGAACTCTTCCACCCGAAATTCACCTTCTTCGGCTTCCGCTACGTCTCCGTGAAGGCGACGGCCGAAACCACGATCGTCGACGTCAAGTCCGTGCCGATGAGCTCCGTGCAGCCGTGGATGGAAACGGGCAAGCTCGTCACTTCCGACGAATCGCTCAACCGGCTCGTCAAGAACGGCGTGTGGGGCATGTACTCCAACTATCTTTCCGTGCCGACGGACTGCCCGCAGCGCGACGAGCGCCTCGGCTGGGCGGCGGACACGCAGGTGTTCGCGAAGACCGGCTGCTACAACGCCGACGTGTACGGGTTCCTCGCGAAGTGGATGGCCGACATGCGCGATTCGCAGCACGAAGACGGCGGTTTCCCGGGCGTCGCTCCGCTCGCGCAGTACGGCAACAACGGCGGCGCCCTCGGCTGGGCCGACGCCGGCATCATCGTGCCGCACGTGCTGTGGCGCATGTTCGGCGACACGTCCGTGCTCGAGGAAAACTGGGACGCCATGGCGAAGTACCTCGACTACGTCGAAAAGAACAAGGGTCCGAATCCCGAGCCCTGGGGCGAGTGGCTCGCCTACGAGCGCAACGACCGCGCGATCAAGGAATACCTCGCGGCGGCGTTCGGCGTGTGGGACGCGATGATGATGCAGGACATGGCCAAGGCGCTCGGCAAGGCGGACGCGGCGGCGCACTACGCGGCCTTCGAAAAGGAACAGCGCGCGTTCTTCGCGTCCAAGTTCCTGACGGCGGAAGGAACGATCGACCCCAAGTACGCGGGCCAGGCGGCCTGCGTGTACGCGATCCATCTGGACCTCGTGAAGGGCGACGCGTTCAAGAAGACGGCAGACGACCTCTGCGCGAACATCAAGCGCCACGGCGACAAGCTCCAGACGGGTTTCCTCGGCACGGCCGTGATCCAGGACGCGCTCGTGAAGGCCGGCCGCGCGGACGTCGCCTACACGCTGCTGCTGCAGCGCGGCAATCCCAGCTGGCTCTATTCCATCGACCAGGGCGCCACCACGTTCTGGGAGCGCTGGAACTCCTACACGAAGGAAAGCGGTTTCGGCGACGCGGGCATGAACAGCTTCAACCACTACGCCTACGGCGCGGTGGTGGCGTGGATGTACGGCGCGATGGCCGGCATCGCCGAAGACGTCGCCCGCCCCGGCTTCAAGCACTTCTTCCTCGCGCCGCATCCTGACAAGCGCGTCGGCTCCGTGGCGGCGGAATACGATTCCGCGCACGGTCTCGTGAAGAGCGCCTGGAAGTTCGAAGGCGACAAGTGGACCTGGGACTTCACGATTCCCGCCAACACCACGGCGACCGTGACGAATCCCGTCACCGGCGAAAAGGCCGAATACGATTCCGGCGTCTATTCGCTCGCGGGCGAAATCAAGTGAAAGGCGGCGCCGGAAATGGCGATTGAAATCCTGCCGTCGCTGCTGGCCGCCGATTTCGGGAACCTCGCCGCGGACGTTCTCCGCGCCGAGGCCTCCGGCGCCGACCGGCTCCACCTCGACGTGATGGACGCGCACTTCGTGCCCAATCTTTCGTTCGGGCCCGACGTGGTGGCGCTCGCGCGCAAGGTCGCTCCCGACTTCTGGCGGCACGTGCACCTGATGATGACGCGCCCCGATTTGTACCTCGAGAAGTTCCGAGACGCCGGCGCGCAGACGATCCAGATACACGTCGAGGCCGACGTGGACGTCCACCGCGAACTCAAACGCATCGAGGCGATGGGCGTCAAAAGCGCGCTCGCGCTCAATCCCGAAACGCCGGCCGAGGCCGTGTTTCCGTATCTCAAGGAGACGCGCGAGATTCTGGTGATGACGGTCCACCCGGGCTATGGCGGACAGAAGTTCATCCCCGAGTGCCTGCCGAAAATCGCGGCCATCCGCAAGCGCGCGCCGGAAATCGACTTGATGGTGGACGGCGGCGTGAACGGCGAAACCGCGATCCTGGCCGCCGAAGCGGGCGCGAACCAGTTCGTCGCCGGCAGCTACCTTTTCAAACAGCCGGACATGAAGGCCGCCGTCGCGGCGATGCGCCGCGATCTTGCCCGTTGCCCATGACCCTGCCGCCACCGGCCACGACCTTCGGGAATCTTTGCCGCGAGCTGCTTGCGGTTTGATTTCC
>JAKSOX010000115.1 GCA_024405335.1 Kiritimatiellia bacterium | reverse complement strand
GGGTGCAGGGATCGCAGCACGGCTACGTGCCGCCCAAGCCGAACCAGGAAATCAAACGCTTTACAACGGCACCGTAAACGTGCTATACTTCGAGCCATGAGTGGTAGCGGTGCGAAAAAAGGTCAGGCGATGATTGAATACGTTCTCGTGTTCACGTCGTTGATCGTCGTCGTCACGGCGCTCACGCATTATCTGAAAGCCGTCACTGAATCTTCGGAGCGGACGAGCACGCTCGTTTCCGGCGATTACCCGTGACCGATTGTTTGGAGGAAACGAAAATGATGAAGAAGAGCAAAAAAGGTCAGACGATGGTCGAGTACATCATCATCGTGGCGCTCATCGCGATTTCGCTGATCGCGGTGTTCACGTACTTCGGCAAGGCCACGGGCAAGAAGGTCGCCGGCGCCGCCGAAGCGATCTCCGACTCCGAGGGCTCGAAGGCGCAGCAGGCCGTCGACTCGATCGAAGATCCTGAAGATCCCAAGTCCATCAAGCAACTCGGCGAGTGAGGAAACGCGGACAGGCGATGGTCGAGGCGATCATCGTGGTGTTCATCCTCACGGTCGTGTTCTTCTGTTTGATCGACTTCGGGCATTTGTTCACGGCCAGAATCGTCCTCGACCATGCCGCCGCGCGCGCCGCAAGGGCGCGTGCGGTGGGTTTCAACCGCTACATGGTGCTGAAAACGGCCCGCGTGGCGGCGATTCCCGTTTCCGGCAAATGCCTCACGCCGTTCGAAGACGACGAACCGTTCGGCGTGGACGCCGAGCTCGCGCGCATGCCCGCGTATCTGGCGGCGGAAAGCGAGCCCTACGCCCGCGCCATCCTCGACTACGAGCTGTGGCCGCAGCTCGGCATCGACGTGGGCAGCGACGACGTGCAGGTGCTGGCGAGCGTTTCCCATTCGCTGCCGCGCCGCAACGACTTCGAGCGCATCTACGACGGCGGCCTCCAGGTCGAAAACGAGGGCTCGCACGGAACCGTGGACCTCAACTCGCGGTTTGCCATCGAAAACCATGCCTCCCTGTACTTGAACGACGAGGGCAAATGACGTGCGCGGTTTCGGAAAAAAGCACGGACAGGTGATTCTGTACCTTGCGTTCGCCATCTTGGCGGTGCTGTTCATCGCGCTGCTGCACGTGGACGTGTGGCTCGCGATCGCCGGCAAGAACAAGGCGCAGAACGGCGGCGACGCCGCCGCGCTCGCCGCCGCCCGCGAGCAGGGCAAGGTGCTGAACGCCATCGGCCGCTACAATCTCGACCACGTCCGCGCGGGGCTCAACCGCGAATACGCCCGCATCGACACGATCACCAACGAACAGGCGCGTCTGGCGCTGCTGGGTCCGCTGGACGGTTTGGAAGCCGCGCAGGTCGCGGCGCGGGCGAACGGTTTGCCCGAAATCGAGGGCATGGACGACCTGCTCATCCAGCAGGCGAAGGCCGTTCGCGCCTACTTCATGGGCCGCGTGTCCCCCGTGGTGGCCGAGCTCGTCGACCCGCGCCTCATCCCGCAGTATTGCGACCGCATCGAGGAAATCGCCCGCGCCGGCATCGTGGCCGGTCCCGACAACGCGCGATTCTTCGCGTTCGGCGGCAACCATCTTCTGTACAACAAAAACTTCTACAGCGCCGTTGCCGGACGCGACTGGTGCTGGTTCTTCTTCAACCAGATGGCGCTGCTGGAAGGGTACCGCAGCTGGCACGACTGGGGTCCGCCTTCCGGCGCGAAGCTGCGCCCGTTCCGCAATTCCGAAATCTTCGACGTGGGCGTGACGCCCGTGCACACGTCCCTGCTGGAGCACCTCACGCCGGAGGACGTGCAGTTCCTGCTCAAGGACAACGGCTACGGCAACTACGCGATCGAGGAGATCGCCAACTGCTTCACGCTCACGAACCGTTCCGAGCGCTGGTACTTCTACGAACCGTCCGAATGGGGCGAATGGACGCTGATCGACCCGGACGACCACTTTCCCGTGTACGGCCACGTCAAGGACGTCTACAACGTCTTCGGCGCCAGCGCGGTGTGCCGCGTGGAAAAGCCGTCGAAGTCCGTGAGCGTCGGCGGTTCGGACCACACCTTCACCTGGAGCGCGGCGGCCAAGCCGTTCGGCGTGGTGCACGATCCGCAGCGCCGGGAACAGCCCGTGACCTTCTACGATTTCTTCGTGCTGCCCGGCTTCACCGACGTGCGGCTCATCCCCGTGGACGCGGCTTCGGGCGGCGCGCTCACCACGGCAGACTACGACTGGGTGGTGCACATCCGCGACCACGTGCCGGGCTACCTGGAAATGGGCCTCGCCGCGCTCCGCAACTGCTGGTACTGCAAGGTGCTTCGGCGCTGGGAAACCGCGGCCTACCGCCAGCAGGGCCTTTTGTGGCTGAAATTCCATTCCGGCTCGTGCAAGAAGCCGGTGGGCGGGCACGGCGGCGGCGGCGGACCGGCGGGCGGCGCGCAATGGGGGACGAGCCGTGCGCACTAAACGCGGACAGGCCGCGGTGGAGGCCGCCGTGGGGATTCTCTTCCTCGCGCTCGTGGTGACGGCGCTGTGCACCTTTGCGCAGGTCATCCGCCGATCGCTCGACATGCACGCTGAAGTGCGTGCCCGCGCCGGCGTCGCCGCGCGCGAGCAGAACGTGGAAACGCTCGTCACCGTCACGGAGCACGATTCCGTGGAAGTGGACGCGCTGGGCGAGCAGTACATTTTCGGCGCCGACAAGGCGAAGGTTTCGTTGAAGGTCGCCATGCCCGGCATGAAGATTCCCTGAGGAGCGCCAATGGACGCGAAACGGTTCATGGACGATCCGGATTGGGCGAAAGACGTTCCTGAAATGCAGTCGGGCGGCCCGAAGTGCGGCCTGCCGGACCACGGCGACTGCACGCCGCTGGACGTGGATTCCGTGGCGGCGCACCTCTCCCCCGGCGGCGCTTTGGGGTCGATGCCCGGCTACGAGCCGCGCGCCGGCCAGATCGACGTGCTCAAGGCCGTCGCGCGCGCGTTCAACGCCCGCGAGCATCTGCTCATCGAGGCGGGCACGGGCGTGGGGAAGTCCCTCGCGTATCTGCTGCCGTCCCTCCATTGGGCCGTGCTGAACAACACGCCGGTGGTGGTTTCCACGGCCACGCGGAATCTCCAGAGCCAGCTCGTGAACTGCGACATCCCGCGCGCGCTCAAAACGTTTCCCGCCGGAACGGAGTGCCGCGTGGCGCTGCTCAAGGGCCGGTCGAACTACTTGTGCCTCAAGTCGCTTTCGGAATTCATGCAGGACGGCTACTTCGCCCTGAACGCGGCCGAGCGCACGGCGTTCGACCGGCTTGCCGGCTGGTTTCCCGCCGCCGGGGACGGCGATCTCGACCAGGTGGACGTGGAGACGATCCGCTCGCGCGTGACGTGCGCCGGCGAGGACTGCGGCGGACGGGGATGCCCGTATTACGCCAAGTGTTTCGTCCAGAAGGCGCGTGCCCGGGCGGCGCACGCGCATCTCGTGGTGGCGAACCACGCGCTGGTGCTGGCCGAGGCGTCGGGCGACGGCGGCGGCATTCTGCCGGCGTACGGACGGCTCGTGTTCGACGAAGCGCACAACCTCGAAAGCGTGGCCACCGATTTCTTCTCGGTGGAAATTTCGCGCGACGCCTTCGCCCAGCTGATGCGGCGGCTGGAACGGCGGCGCGGACGCGGCGGTCCGGTCAAGGGCGTGCTCGGGCTCGTGTCGCGTCATCTGGAGCGCGGCGCGCTGGGTTCGTCCGTGAGCGCGGAGCGCGTGCGCGAGTGGATGCTCAAGGCGCGGGTCGCCGCCAAGTTCGCGGCCGTCGAAGCGGACGCCTTCTTCTCCGTGCTGGAAGGTCTCTTCAATCCGGCTCCAGGCGCCGACGCGCTCCGCTTCCGCGTCACGCCGGACGGCGTGCGCCAGCACGCGGCAAACGGTTTGTTCAAGGACTACAACGAGGTCCAGTGGGACGAATCCCTCGCGCGGCGCGCGTTGGAGGCGTTCGAGGGAAAACTGGCGGACGTGGTGAACGCCCTCGCGTCGCTCGCGAACGAGGTGTCCGTCGCGCAGGGCGAAGGCGAATTGCCGCTGTATTCGGACGTGGGGGCGCTGGTGGCCGGCGTCGCCGACGCCGTCCGCGGCTGGATGCTGGACGTCAAGTTCGTGCTGGCGGCGTCCGAACCCGGGCACGTGTTCTGGATCGAGCGTACGCGCGGGAAGAAAGGCGCGTTCCGCCTCGTGGCGGCGCCGCTCAGCGTGGCGGAACGGATGCGGAAACTTTTTTTGGACGTGAAGGATTCCGTGGTGTTCTGCTCTGCGACGTTGCGCGTGGGCGACAAGTTCGACTATTTCAAGAAGCGCCTGGGCGTGGACGGACGTAGCCGCCAGCTGGTGGCGTCGTCGCCGTTCGACTACTTTCGCCAGATGACGTGCGTGGCGGCGGATTTCTTGCCGGATCCCGCCGTCGATCCCGAGGGATACGCGAACGCCCTGCCGCCGCTTTTGGCGGACGTGTTCGCGGCCACGAAGGGCCGCGGGCTCGTGCTGTTCACGGCGTACGACATGATGCGCAAAGTGGCGGAGGCGGCCGGACCCGCGCTGGCCGGGCGGGGCGTGTCGTTGCTCGTGCAGGGAGAAGGCGCGACGCGGGAAACGATGGTGGCGGAACTGAAGGCGGCCGAGGCGGAAGGACGGGCGCTCGTGCTGTTCGGGGCGCAGAGTTTTTGGGAAGGGGTGGACGTGGCGGGGGCGGCGCTGTCGTGCGTGGTGATCGCGCGGCTGCCGTTTCCGCAGGTTGGGGAACCCGTGGTGGCGGCGCGAGGCGAACAGGTGGACGCGGCGGGCGGCAGTTCGTTCCGGGACTATTTCATGCCCGAAGCCGTGATCAAGTTCCGCCAGGGATTCGGCCGGCTGATCCGCACGAAGGGGGACCGCGGGGCGGTGGTGGTGGCCGATTCGCGGATCGCGACGAAGAACTACGGGGCGTTGTTCCGGAAGAGCGTGGCGGCGTCGGTGCACGTGGCGCACGGCGGCGGCGAACTGGTGTCGCGGATCGGGGGCTTTTGCGCGTGAAGGCACGGGGCCTGCTCGATGCGTTGTGGCCGCGGACGTGCGCGGTGGAGGAGTGCGGCGCGCGCGTGGATCTGCCGGAAGGGCATTTGTGTTCGCGCTGCCGGGCATCGCTGCCGTGGCACGACGACCGCGACGACGCGGCGCTCGCCTATCTCGATCCCGTGCCCGCGCTCGTGCGCGTCTTCAAGTACGGCGGCGGAACGCATCTCGCCGGCACGTTCGCCGCCGTGATGGAGGAGGCGTTGCGCCGGAAAACCGACGTGGCGGCGCTTGACGCGGTGGTGCCGGTGCCGCTTCATCCATTGCGCCTGAAGGAGCGCGGCTACAACCAAAGCGAACTCCTCGCCGAGGCGTTGGCCCGCGCCATCGGACGCCAATGCATTCCGGACGCCCTCGTCCGCAAACGCGACACGGAACACCAGGCGCGCCTCGCCGGCGACGAGCGCCGGAAGAATCTGCAGGGCGCCTTTTCCGCGGACCGCCCCGAGCGCGTCCGCGGCCGCATGCTGCTGCTGGTCGACGACGTCGCCACCACCGGCTCCACGTTGGCGGCCTGCACGGAAGCGCTCGTGCGCGCCGGCGCGTTCCGCGTGGTGCCGTTCGTCTTCGCCCGCGCCCTGATGGACGACTGACCGGACGGCGCCGCTGGAGACTTTTGTGCGCAAACGCCGATTTCCCTTTGAAACGCACCCGACACGCATGTGATTTCACCAAGGCGATTTGTGGTTGATGGCGATTGATGGTGGAGTGGCGCCCGTCCCGTCCGGGGGCGCAGAACCCGCTTTCGTGGGCGGCGGAATGCGGCGCGGCTGGAATCCGCGCCCTTTATGCCCACCGCGCGAGGGGCCGTGCGATGGGCGCAGACTCCGGCTGCGCCGCAGATTGGACATGACCGTAGTCGCGTTGACCGTTTTCATGTTCGTTCCTTTCTTGTTCGTGGTTTCTTGGTTTTCGTTGTCTTTCCCGCTTCGGGCACCCGCCCGAAGCGAAATCTTCGTTTCGTTCCCCTGCCTGGACCGGCCGCGCGTTCTAAGCTGAAATCGCGCCGGGTCCAGGTTGGGCCGCGCGCGGCGCCAGTCTGAAACCGGCCGGACTCTAACTTAGAACACCCCTCCGGGCTAAGCTGGAATCGCAGCCTGTTTAGCCTAAACTTGGCGGCGTTTTAGGCTAGGACGGACCCCGCCCCTAAGCACCCCGCCGCCGCCGCCTTGCCGTCGCTGCTGCTACTGCTTTGCCGCCCGCCTCCACTGCCTTGCCCCTCGTCTGCGGCGAACGACGGACCAACCG
>JAKSOX010000114.1 GCA_024405335.1 Kiritimatiellia bacterium | reverse complement strand
CTCGTGCCGTGGTGCCAGTACTCGCCTTCAACGTACACGATCTGGCCGAGCGCGCCGCCTTCGTACAGGGCGCGCATCGCGTACGTCTGCGGACGGAACGCCGTCGTTTCGTTCATCTGGTAGGTCATGCCCGTCGACTTCACCACGTCGATGAGCTCCTGCGCGTAGTGTTCGTCCACGTCGCCCCAGAACGCGGGCACGGCGGAAACGGCGTGCATGCCGTTCTTCATCGCGAGAATCGCGAGGCGCGCGTGCGAAGGCGGATCGGTGGCGATGTACACGGCGTCCATCTTGCCGCGCATTTCCTTGATCATCTCCTCGCAGCTCTTGAACGTGCGCGGCGCGTTGAGCTTCTTCTGCATGTCGGCGCAGCGGACGGGATCGAGGTCGGTGCAGGCGACGATTTCGCAGTTCGGGTGGTTCTGGTAGCCGAAGGCGCAACCGAACTGGCACAGGCCGTGGCCGGCGATGCCCACGCGCACCTTCTTGTCGGAAAACGGCTCCCACGCCTTCCGCTGGATCTTGCCGGCGTTCGTTTCGTCGAAGCCCGCGATCACCTTGCCGTCCTTGTCGCGCGGCGCGTCGACCTTCGCCGCCGCGCAGCCCGCGGCCGCGAAAAACGCCGCCCCCATGAATCCTCTTCTGGTGAACTCCATGTCCATTTGCGCTCTCCTTTTCGTGTTTTCGTTCGCGGCGCGAAACCGCCGCCGACGTCCGACCTGGCGGTTTCCCCGCCACGGCCACTTGAGAACGATGATATCACGTCGCGCCGCCGCGCGTCAACACCCCCGCGCCAGCCGCCGCGTGCGCCGCCGCCGCCAGCGCGGACAATCCGAAAATCGCCGCCGTCTCGGCGCGCAGGACCGTGGGTCCGAAATTCACCGGCTCCGCGACCTCGAGCAGCGCCGCGAGCTCCGCTGGCGTGAAATCCCCTTCCGGCCCCGTGAACACGCCCAGCGCCTCGCCGGGCGCGACGGGCCGCTTCGCGAGCGCCGAAAGGATCGGCTCGCTCGGCGGATCGGTGAGCGCTCCCGCGAACGTGCGCACGCCGTCCCGGACGCGCGCGAGCGCCTCCGGAAAATCCACCGCCGCCGACACGTCGGGAAGCCACGCGGCGTCGGACTGCCGCGCCGCGTCCTCGGCGATGCGCATCCAACGCTCGCGCTTGGCCGCGCGCTCCCGCGCGTCCAGCCGCACGATGCAGCGCTCCGAAAGCACGGGCACGATCTGCGACACGCCGAGTTCCACCGCCTTCTCGATCGTCCAATCCCAGCGCGAACCCTTGGTGACGCACGCGAAAAGCACCAGCCGGAACGCGGGCGGCGGCACGTCCGCGACGTCGCCGCGCGCTTCGAGCGCGCCGGACGCGAAACGGTAGCGGCGCAGTTTTCCGCGCCCGTCGAACAGTTCGATTTCCTCGCCCGGTTTCGGGCGCAGCACTTTCAGGTGGCGCGCCGCGTCGCCGGAAAGGACGACGCGCTCCAGCCGAAGTTGTTCCGTGGATGATGGCAGTCGGTGCATGGCGGAAGATTATACCACGTCCACGGCCGCCGCGGAAACTCCCACCGTCCCGGCGGACGTCGGCGCCAGACGCCATTCCGTGCGGGCGAGCGCCGCCGTGAAACGCGCGTCGTGCGACACCATCACCAGCGCGCACGGCACGTCGCGCAGCGCGTTTTCGAGGCATTCGATGCTCGGCAGGTCCAAGTGGTTCGTCGGCTCGTCCAGCACGATCAGGTGCGGCCCGCGGTCGACGCCGCGCGCGAGAAGCAGCTTGCGCACCTCCCCCGGGCTCGGCACGTCCGACGCGAGCAGACGCGCCGGCCGCGACCCCAGCCGGCTCACGAGCGTCATGAGCCGGCCCAGCGGTTCGTCTTCGAGCCGCGCGATTTCCGCCTTGATCGCACGGCAGCCCGCTTCGTCGATTTCCTGCGGCACGTACAGCACGCGCTCTTCCGGCAGGTTGACGTGCGCGAGCAGATGCTTCACCAGCGTCGTCTTGCCAAGGCCGTTCGCGCCCGAAATCGCGATGCGGTCGTCCGGCAGCACGCGCAGGCCTTGGTGGACCAGCGTGCGGCCGTCGCCCAGCGGCAATTCGCCGGCGGGCAGGTCCACGAGCGCGTCGCGCTTGGATCGCCCCGCGCCGTCGAGCCGGAAGCCCGTTTTGTATTCGACGCGCACGGCCGGCCCGGACGCCGCGATTTTCGCCGCGCGCGACTTGAGCGCCGCGGCGCGCGACAGCCCCCACCCGTCCTTGTTCGTGAGCTGGGCGAGCCGCCGCTTGAAACGGCCGTCGGGATCGTTCGTCGGCTGCAGCCGTTTCACCTTGCTCGTGCGGGCGGCGGATTGCTCCGCCTCTTCGCGCCGGTTTTGCGCGGCCGCGCGCAGCTGGCGCGCCTTGGCGCAGTTCGTGTCGTGCGCCGCCCGTGCCGACGACTGCTCGCGGCGGTCCGCTTCCATGCCCCGCGAAACGCCGCCCGGGCGCATGACCGCCGACGGCGGGAACACGAACAGGCACTGCGCGCACAAGGCGTCCAGGAATTCGCGGTCGTGCGACACCACGAGCCCCGCGCCGCGGAACGACTTGAGCGTGCCGAGCAGCACGCGCTTGGCGTCGGCGTCGAGATGGTTCGTGGGTTCGTCCAGCGCGAGCACTTCGGGGCGGTGCCACAGCGCGATGGCGATCTGGACGCGCTTGCGCTCGCCGTGGCTGAGCGTGTCCCAGCGTTCGTACCAGTCGTCCGAAACGCCCAGAAGCTTGCGCGCGTCCATCGCCACGCCGTCCCAGGCGTTCATGAAATCGTCCCATTCCGCGGGCGGTTCGTCCGTGCGCTGCACCACGTATTGCGCGGCGCCGACGCCGCGCACCGCGCCTTGCGACGGCGACAGCACGCCCGCGGCGAGCTTCAGCAGCGTCGTCTTGCCGGCGCCGTTCGCCCCCACGACGCCCGTCCACCCCCCTTGCGGAATCATGGCGGTGACGTGCGACAACAGCGGATCGCGCATGCCCGGATAGGCAAACGCCACGTCTTCGAACTGGAGGAAGCGGCTCATGGTTCGTAGCGGTAGCCCACTCCGAACTTGGCCACTATGCGGAATCCGTCCGCGCCCAGCTTCTCGCGCACGCGCTTGACGGTTTGGTCGATCGCGCGCGGATTGCCCGTCTGGTCCACGCCCCACAGGGCGGAAAAAAGCTCGTCGCGCGTCACGTTTTCGCCGGGACGGGACGTCAAAATCTTCAACAGCCGCATCTCCGATGCCGAAAGCACGGTTTCCGCGCCGCCGGGGGAAGTCACCACGTGCCGCTGCACGTCCACCTGCGACGCGCCGAACGAGAGCACGTCGGCCGGGAATCGCGGTGGCGAGAGCCGCGAACGGCGAAGCGCGGCGCGGATGCGGGCGACGAGTTCGTGGCCGCCTTCGGCGTAGATCGCCTTGTCCACGTAGTCGTCCGCCCCGAGATCCAGGCCGTGCACCTTGTCCACCACGTCGGTTCGCGCGGAAAGGATCAACACGGGCAGCGCGGGGTCGTGGCGGCGGATCTCGGCCAGCACGGCGAAACCGTTCATCTTCGGCATCATCACGTCGAGCAGCACGAGATCGGGGCGCTTCCGGCCGATTTCGTCCAACGCCGACCGGCCGTTGCACGCCGTCCGCACCGCGAATCCCTCGCAAGACAGCATCAAAGCCACGCCTTCGCGCAACGGCTTTTCGTCGTCCACCACCAGAATTTCACCTGTCTCTCCGCAATCCATGGGCTGCATTATACAAAAATCCGCCCTTGCGCGAAAGAGGGGAAAATGAGATAATGCACGCCATGGAAACGAAACCGGACTTTTCGAACGGGGCATACCTGTTCCCGCACGTCAACCAGGAAGGCGTCCGCTTCGGCGTGATCGCGCTCGTCCTCGCCACGCTCTACGCGGTTGGCGTGCTGTTCGTGGCCCACTGCGTGAACGCCTGCCTTGGCGGCGTTCTCGGCTTCATGGTGGTGCCCTTCTACCTGCTCGCCTACGGCGTGTTCCTCTTCTTCCGCGATCCCGAGCGCTACCCGCCCGAAGACGAGAAGGCCATTCTCTCCCCGGCCGACGGCCGCGTTTGCCTCGTGCAGGAAACGACGCTGCCCGAAGAACTGCTCAAGGACCTGCCGGCGGGTTGCGTGGATCCCGCCGCCAAGTACGCGCGCGTGAGCGTGTTCATGAGCGTGTTCAACGTGCACGTGAACCGCATGCCCACCGCCGCCAGGATTCTGAAAAAGGCCTACGTGCCAGGCAAGTTCCTGAACGCGTCGCTGGACAAGGCGTCCAAGGACAACGAACGCTGTTGCTATTTGATGGAAGCCCCCGGCGGCGAAAAGTACGGCGTGGTTCAGATCGCCGGGCTCGTCGCCAAGCGCATCGTCCCGTTCGCGAAGGACGGCGACCGGCTCGCGCGCGCCGAGCGCTTCGGGCTCATCCGCTTCGGATCCCGGTTGGACGTGTACCTGCCCTCGGGCGTGTCGCCCGAGGTGCGCGTGGGGCAAATCATGACGGCCGGCGAATCCGTGTTGGGGCATCTGAAATGAGCAAATTCCGTTTGAGGGGCCGCGCGCGCGGCTGGAAACGCCAGCACGAAAAGCGGCAGGACCGCGTCCCGTTGCGCGCCATCGTGCCGAATCTGATCACCTCGATGGCGGCCTGCGCCGGCGTCACCTCCATCGCCTTCGCGAGCGAAGGCCGCTGGATCGCCGCGCTTTGGGCGCTGCTGGTCGCGTGCATCTGCGACGGCATGGACGGCCGGGTGGCGCGGTTCCTCAAGGCGAGCTCGAAGCTCGGCGCGGAGCTCGACTCCCTCGCGGACTTCGTCAACTTCGGCGTGGCGCCCGCGATGTTCATGTACTTCTGGCTCACCGGCAAGTACTTCGGCGCGGCGGCGGCGCAGATGGAGGATCCGCGGCTCGTGCGGTTCGTGCTGGCGGCGGCGCTATTCTACGCGATGTGCGACTGCTTCCGGCTGGCGCGCTTCAACACGATGCTCGAACAGCCGCCCCTTCCCTATTGGAAGCATTTCTTCATGGGCGTTCCCGCGCCGGGCGGCTGCTGGATGGTGCTCTCGCCCGCAATGCTTTCGCTCGCGTTCGCGCACAAGGAAACGCACCCAGCGTGCGCCGAATTCTTCCAAAACCCGTACTTCGGCATCGCGGTGCTGCTGTTCGTGGGCGCGCTGATGGCGTCGCGCCTGCCCACGATTTCGCTGAAGGCCGTGCACCTGAACCGCAAGGCGCTGCCCGCCGCGATGGCGTTTCTGCTGCTGCTGATCGCCCTGCTGGTCACCAACTTCTGGATCACCCTCGGCGTCATGGGCGTCCTCTACGTGTTCACCGTGCCCGTCACGGGCTGGTTCTTCGTCCGCGCGCGCGCCAAGCATGAACGCCTGCAGCCTGTGTCCGCGTAAATGCGGGGCGGACCGCGCGCACGGCGCGCGCGGATACTGCGGAGCCGGGGCTTCGCCACGGCTTTTCCGTTGGGGTCCGCACTTCGGCGAAGAACCGCCGCTTACGGAAAACGGCGGCTCCGGCTGCGTCTTTTTCTCCCGCTGCACGATGAAATGCCTCTATTGCCAGAACTCGCCATGGAGCTGGCGCGGCGCGGGCGTGGACAAAACCGTCCCGGAACTCGCCGCGATTCTGCGCGAACTCGCCGTGAAGGACGGCTGCGCGAACTGGAACCTCGTGTCGCCAACTCCCTACCTGCCCTTCGTGCGCGAAGCGGCCGCGACGCTCCGCAAAGAAGGCGTCGCGCTGCCGTTCGTGTGGAACTCCTCGGGCTACGAGCGCGTGGAAACGCTGGAGGAATACCGGGAACTCTGCGACTGGGCGCTGTTCGACCTGCGCTACGCCAGCGACGCCAGCGCAGTCCGGGCGTCCGCGGCGCCCGGCTACGTGGCGGCCGCGCGCGCCGCCGTGAAATGGGCGGCGGCGAACGCGAAGCCGATCGTGCGCGTGCTCGTGCTGCCGGGGCTGGCGGACGAGGCGATCGAAAACCTCGCCTGGCTCGCGGCGGAAGTCTCGAACGAAATCCCCGTGTCGGTGATGGCGCAGTACACGCCGGCCTACAAGGCGCTGGAAACGCCGCCCTTCGACCGCGCCGTCGCGCGCGAAGAATACGAATCGGTGACGGAGGCGGCGGCGGATTTCGGCTTCGAGAACGGCTGGATACAGGATTTCGCCGCCGCGGACCCGAAACTCGCCTTCTTCGGCGAGAACATGTCCGACGGTCACGGCGACGTTTCGTGACCGACGGAATGCGGCGGCGAAACGAACGGCGCCTCGTGCGGTCAGAACGAATACGTCACCGTGAAGCCGGCCGCGTGCGACAGGGCGCGGTGGGCGGCGTAGCGGTAGGTCGTGCTTT
>JAKSOX010000113.1 GCA_024405335.1 Kiritimatiellia bacterium | reverse complement strand
CACGCCGTCCGTGAAGTCGAGTTTCGTGTCCGCCATCATGTTCGCGCCGTCGCAGCCGGCGTCGCGCAGACGAATCGTGACCACTTTTTCCTTCGCCGGATCGGGATCGAGAGCGAAGAGCACGTGCGCCCGCGCGTACTGCGCCGCCGGCAGGCGGAACATCTGGTCGCCGGGGTTGCCGCACCACGCCGAGCGCCGCGTGTAGCGGTCCTCGTCGATGCCCGTCGAACCGTGACCGCGGCGCACGAGGCCCGCGTCCAGCGAATCGAGCGGCTTTGCCACGGCGATCGGCACGCCGCCGAAATCGGCGAGGCCGGGTTTCAAACCGCCGCCGAGCGCCGCGTCCGCGAACGCCTTCGCGCGCGGATGCGACGCGAGGTCCACCGGCGTGAAGCGCGCGGGATCGACGGACGCGAAGCGCGTTTCCACCGCGTAGGGTACGCCCTTCGCCGGTTTGAACGCGATTTTCGCGGCGTCCGCCTCGGAAAGCGTGTTCGCGTAGGAACCGTCCACGTAGAAGTCGATGCCGCGGCGCGTGCGCTCGAACGCGAACGAAAACGGATGCCCGCTCGCGGACGGCAGTTCGTTCCAGTCGCGGATCACGTCCGTCTGGTCGTCGCCGTAATTGTCGCGCCCAGCCCGCCAGGGATCGAACGACGGACGCACGAAGAACGTGCGCGTGGCGTAGCCGGAACCGAGTTTCAGCACGGCGTCGGGCAGCGTCGCGCCGTTCCAGCCCTTGTCCGGACTCGGGCCGACGGCGATCCGGTCCTCGCGCTTGCCGAACACGAGCTTGGAAAACTCGTTCGTGGCGTCGCCGGGCACGAAGCGCAGCACCACGCGTCCGGACGCGGGCGGCGTCAGATCCACGATCTCGTCGCCCGCGGCGGTCTTCGCGCCGGCGATCGGCTGCCGCATGCTCGCGAAGCTCGGGTAGATGCCTTCGGAGGAGCCACACCGGCGATCCGGCAGCGGCCCGGACGTGCGCGACACGATGTCGACGAGCGAAATCGCCGAACCCTTCTCGATCGCGAAGTTCACCTCCGTCGGCGTGAAGCCGAGGTCGATCTCGCCGAGTTTGGCGTAGAGCCGGCGCGGCGCGTGGAGGACGGACGCCTTGGAGCCGGCGAACTTCACCGCGAGTTCGAGCCACTGCATGTTGTCCGCGAACGCGACCGGAAAACCGGCGACTTCGTTCGCGGCGGTCCGGACGCTCTTGGATTTTCCGGGCGCCGTGAACACGAGCGCGACCGCGCCGGGCTTGCCGGGTTCGTTCTTCTTCGCGTCCGGCATCGTGGAATTGCGGAAGCGGTAGCGGAGCAGGAAGTCGCCGTCCTTCGCGAGCGGAATCGCCCGCGCGTAGAGCAGTCCGTCCTTGGGCGGCGTGACGTCCAGATACGTGCGCCACTGCCAGCATTCTTCCGTGAAAACGAACGCGCCCACGTCCGAATGCATGCCGGGCACGCGCTCCGTGTAGTTCTGGAAATTCTCCTGAAAGAGCGTTTCCGCCTGCGCGGCGGCGCAAACCGCCGCCGCGAAAACGCCCAAAATCGCCGTCTGCTTCATCGCGTCTCCTCGTGGATGTAAGATGCGCCAATTGTACCCGACGCGCGGACAAAAAGCAACCCCGCCGAATGGCGGGGGCGAAATGCGCGATCAGCGTTCGAGGAAGCGTCCGGTGCCGGCGTGGGTGAACGGTTGCGCCGCGCCGCCGCGGTAGGCGACAGCCCCGTTCACGACCACGCAGTCCACGCCCGCGGCGAACGCATGCGGCTTGTCGTAGGTGGCCGTCGATGCGAACGCTTCTGGACGCCACACCGCGACGTCCGCAAAGGCGCCGCGCTCCAGCACGCCGCGACCGCGGATGCCGAAACGCCGCGCCGGAACGGACGTCATGCGCGCGACGGCCTTCTCCGGCGCGACGCCGAGTTCCCGCGTGAGCCGCCGGAAGAATTCCGGCATCGTGCCGTATGCGCGCGGGTGCGGATGGTCCGCTCCGAGCGGACCCCACGGCGCGCGCAGGCTCGCGTCGGAACCCGGCACGATCCAGTCCATCGCGTAGATCTTCTTCAGGTTGTCTTCGCTCATGCCGAAGAAGAAGCCGCCCGTCTTGCAGCCGTCCGCCTCGAGAATGCGGCAGACGAGTTCGCCGGCGCCCGCGCCCTTTTCGGCGCGCAGGATTTCCGCGATCGAACGTCCCGAATACCGACGCGTCGCGTCGGACCACGTGCCGCCCACGCGCACGAGTTCCCAGTCGCGGCCGGACGCGTCGATCTCGGCGGCGATTTTCGCGCGCGTCGCAGGATCCGCCAGCCGCGCCATTTCCGCCGGCGCGGCGCCTTCGCCCGCCCAATCCGGGAACACCACGTCCAGGTCCGTGCCCGCCGCGCAGTAGGGATAGCGGTCGCTGCCCAGCAATTCGCCCGCGCGCACGGCGGCGTCGATCTTTTCGAGCACGGCGTCGATTTTGCCCCAGTTGCGTTTGCCGCTCGTCTTCAAATGCGAGATTTCGGCGCGGATGCCCGTCGCGCGGACGAGCGCGAGCACTTCGTCGATCGCCTCGAGGATCGCGTCCCCCTCGCTGCGCATGTGCGTGGCGTAGAAACCGCCATGCGCCGCCGCGACGCGCGCGAGCCCCGTCACTTCGGCGGAGTCGGAATACTTGCCCGGCTGGTAGATTAGCCCCGTGGTGAGGCCCCAGCCGCCGGCGTCCAGTTCGCGCGCGAGGAGTTCCTCCATCTGCTTCTGCGTTTCGGGCGTCGCGCGCCGGGCCGCGTAGCCGATCACGCTGCTGCGGAGCGTGTTGTGGCCCACGAACTGCACCGTGTTGACGGACGGGCGCGCCTGCTCGAGCACGGCACGGTATTCCGCCAGCGAGCGCCACGTGAGCCGTTCGCCCAGCAGCGCCGCCCAATCGCCGGAAAGGCGCGCCTCGCCATGGCGCGGCGCGACGCTGCCGCCGCACTGGCCGTTGATTTCCGTGGTGACGCCCTGGGAAAGTTTGCTGGGCGCGTCCGGCTCCAGCACGAGGTAGGCGTCGGAATGCGCGTGCGCGTCCACGAAGCCGGGCGTGACCCACGCGCCCGCGGCGTCGACGACGCCGGAATCCGGGAACCGGGAGCCGGGAGCGGAGCGTCGGGAAGCTGGGCGCGGGACGATTTCGGCGACGCGGTCGCCTTCGATGCGCACGTCGGCGGGGAAACCGGGACGACCCGAGCCGTCCACCACGAAACCGTTCACGATCGAAAGCGACGCCATCGGCGCACCTCCCGAAGCCGTCAAAGCGTCGCCGCGGGGAAAAACGTGCCCACGTCGCGGCCCGCGAGCAACGCCGTCAGCGTTCCGCCGGCGCGGCCGTTGGCGATGACCACGTCGATGCCGCTTTCAACGGCGTTCTTCGCGGCCTTTAGCTTGGAATCCATGCCGCCCTTGGAGAGCGCCCCCTTGACGCCCGCCTTCACAAGCCCGAGCGCCTTGCGGAAGCTCGTCACTTCGGGGATGCGGCGCCCTTTGTCGTCGAGCAGACCGTCCACCGTGGTGAGCAGCACGAGCGCGTCCGCCTTCACGAGTTTGGAAATGAGGGACGAAAGCCAGTCGTTGTCGCCGAACGTCTGGCCCTTGAGTTCTTCGTCGGCCACCACGTCGTTTTCGTTCACGATCGGCACGATGCCGTTCGCGACGAGACTGTCGAGCACGCGGCGGACGTTCTGCGCGCGGTGGCGGTCCTCGAAATCGGCGTGCGTGAGCAGCACCTGGCCGATTTTGACGCCTTCGGCGCCGAAAAGCTTTTCGTATTCGGTGACGTACCGCGCCTGGCCCACGGCCGCGCACGTCTGGACGCCCATCACGTCCTTCGGACGCGCCTTGAGTCCCAGCGCCTCGATGCCCGCCGCCACGGCGCCGGACGACACGAACACCACCTCGAGACCGGCTTTGCGCAACGCGCAGATGCCGGAAACGAGACGGCGGAGCGCCGGATAATCCGGACGCCCCGTCGCTTTCGCGATGGCGTGCGTCCCGACTTTCACCACCACGCGGCGCGCGTCTTTCAGCACGCCGCGTCCGTCAAAACGCTCCGCCGTCGCTTTCATGGCAGAGGATCGGTCAATCCGCGATCGGACGGACTTTGCCTTCCTTCACGCGCTTCGCGACGACTTCCTCGGCGATCGTCTTCGGGACCGCCTCGTACTGCTTGAAGATCATCGTGAACGTGCCGCGGCCCTGCGTGACCGTGCGGATGGCGTTCGAGTAGCCGAACATTTCGCCCAGCGGAACCGTCGCCTTGATGAGTTTGAGGCCCGCGCGGTCCTCCATGCCCTCGACGCGGCCGCGACGCTGGTTGATGGAGCCGTTGGCCGCGCCCATGTACTGGTCCGGCACCACGACTTCCACGTCCATCATCGGCTCGAGCAGCTGCGGGGTCGCCTTGAGGAAGCCCTGCTTGAAGCACTGCATCGCGCAGGTGATGAACGCGAATTCGTTCGAGTCGACTTCGTGATAGGAGCCGAAGTACACCGTCGCCTTGACGTTGACCACGGGGAAGCCCGCGAGAGGGCCGCTCTCGAGCGCCTTGCGCACGCCCTTTTCGACCGCCGGGATGTATTCCGTGGGAATCACGCCGCCCTTGACTTCGTTGACGAACTCGAAGCCCTTGCCGGGCTCCTGCGGCTCGAGCTTGAGGCACACGTGCGCGTACTGGCCGCGGCCGCCGGACTGCTTGACGTGCTTGTACTCGCTTTCGACCGGCTTGCGGATCGTTTCGCGGTACGCCACCTGCGGGGCGCCCACGTCGCACGCGACGTTGAATTCGCGTTTCAGACGGTCCACGATGACTTCGAGGTAGAGCTCGCCCATGCCGGCGATGATCGTTTCGGAAGTTTCCTGGTCGAACGTCACCACGAAGGTCGGGTCTTCCATCGCGAGCGCGTGGAGCGCGACGCCGAGCTTTTCGTTGTCCTGGCGGGACTGGGGCTTCACCGCCACGGAAATCACCGGCGCCGGGAAGTCGATCGACTCGAGCGTGATCGGATGGTCGGGGCTGCAGAGCGTGTCGCCCGTGCGGGTCTGCGTGAGGCCGACGCACGCCACGATGTCGCCGGCCTGGGCCACTTCGAGCGGCTCCTGCTTGTTGGCGTGCATGCGGAAGAGGCGGGAAATGCGCTGCTCCTGGTTGATCGTGGAGTCGAGCAGCTCTTCGCCGAGGCGGAGTTCGCCCGAGTAGACGCGCACGAAGGTGATTTTGCCCATCGCCTTGTCGGACATGATCTTGAACGCGAGGCCGCAGAACGGCTCGCTGTCGGACGGCTCGCGCTTCTGGTTGGGATCGTCGGCCGAGACGGCCGCGCCCGTGTCGAGCGGCGAAGGCAGGTAGTCGCACACGCCGTCGAGCAGCTGCTGGACGCCTTTGTCCTTGAACGCGCTGCCGCAGAACGCCGGGGTGATCGCGCGGGCGATGCAGCCCTTGCGGATCGCGCCCTTGATTTCCTCGTTCGTGAGCTCCTCGCCGGCGAAGAACTTCTCCATGAGCGCGTCGTCCTGTTCGGCGGCGGACTCGACCATCTTCTGGCGGTATTCCTTGGCCTTTTCGACGAGTTCGGCGGGGATGTCCTTTTCGACGACCGTCTTGCCCAGGGACTTCATGTCGTAGTACAGGGCCTTCATCTTGATGAGGTCCACCACGCCTTCGAAGGTTTCGGCCGCGCCGATCGGGATCACCATCGGAACGGGATTGGCGCCGAGCTGCGTCTTCATCTGGTCCATCACCGAGTAGAAGTTCGCGCCCACGCGGTCCATCTTGTTCACGAACGCGATCTTCGGCACTTTGTACTTTTCGGACTGGCGCCACACCTGCTCGGACTGCGGCTGCACGCCGCCCACCGCGCAGTAGAGGGCCACGGCGCCGTCGAGCACGCGCAACGAGCGCTCCACTTCGGCCGTGAAGTCCACGTGTCCGGGGGTGTCGATCAAGGACAGGCGGTAGTCGCCCCACGAAACGCAGGTGGCGGCGGACTGGATCGTGATGCCGCGCTCCTGTTCCTGGACCATGAAGTCCATCGTGGCGGCGCCGTCGTGCACTTCGCCGATCTTGTAGTTCTTGCCCGAATAGAACAAAATGCGTTCGGACGTCGTCGTCTTGCCGCCGTCAATGTGGGCCATGATGCCGAAATTCCGCACGTGGTCGAGCGGGAAACGTTTAGCTGCCATCTCTTCTACTCCTGTTCGTTCAAAAAAGAGCGTGTATTATGCACTTTCTCCGGACAAAAATCAAGCCCAAATTTCCACGAATCTCCATGAAATTTCAAGCGTGCAGTCAAAGCAAGCCGGCGGGATCGACTTCGATCGTGGCGTCGCCCTGGATCGACACGCCTCGGGCGGCGAGCTGACGACGCCACTTCGCCTGGAGCGCCGCCTTGCAGGTGGCGGGCGAATCGTTGCCTTCGG
>JAKSOX010000112.1 GCA_024405335.1 Kiritimatiellia bacterium | reverse complement strand
AAGCCGGCCGCGTGCGACAGGGCGCGGTGGGCGGCGTAGCGGTAGGTCGTGCTTTCGACCACGTTGCCCGCGGCGTCCTTCACCGTCTTCGTGCAGTCGCTCTCGGCGCCGTCCATCAGGATGATGCCGTAGGTGAGCGCGACTTCGAGGTTCTTCAGCGCGTGCCAGGCGAGACCGCAGCTGATCATGTGCCGCTGCGACGGCGGCAACATGGTAGAATCCTGGTCGCCGCAGCAGTCCGTCTCGAACACGTACGAGGCCATGGCCGTCCAGTCCTCGGCGAAATCCCACGCCGGCGCGACGGCGAACCGCCACGTGTCTTCCCACTTGAGTTTGATCGGTTTCGTCTGGCCGGGAAGATGGAAATTCAGCACGTCCACGGAAGACCAGTCCGTCCACGCTACGGCGCACCCCAGGTGCCAGTCGTCGGCGACGTCCCAGTTGAGGCCGGCGGTGATGGACTGCGGCAAATCCAGCGTGGTGGCGGCGCCGCCCGAGTTTTTTGCGGCCGCGGCCCGCATGGCCGCGGCGGCGGGACCGTCCGTGATCAATTCGTTTTGGCTCCGCCCCTTCACGTGCACGCGCGTCATCGACTTGTAGTTCACGCCCACGGAAAGATCGTCCAGCAGGTCGTATTTCGTGCCCACCTGGAAGCCGTAGTCCGCCATGCCGTTGTTGCCCTTGAGCCGGTTGCGGAAGCGGTAGTCCGTGCCGGAAGCGCGCGCGGCCACCGGTTTCGAGTACTGCTCGAAATCGAACCACAGCACGCGCAACCCCGCGCCCAGCGACCAGCGGTCCGTCGCCTTGTACGCCAGGTTGGGGTTCAGCGTCACGCTTTGGACCGTCGTTTCCGTGGAATTGAAGTCGAGATCCCAGCCGCTGCTGTATTCCGAACCCAGACCGTACTCCGGCATCATGCCGAGGCCGAACGTGAAATCCCACGGCAACGGAACGGCCATGTGGAAATGCGGCAGCAGAAAACAGCCCGGATTCATGTTCGCCGTTTCGCCGCCCATGCTCGTCTTCATGCGGGCGCGCGGGTGTTCCGTCATGAAACCCGCGGTGAACGTGGCGTTCGTGAGATCCACGAGCGTCGCCGGGTTGAAGAAGTTGGCGGAAGCGTCCACCGCCCGACCCATCACCGCGCCGCCCAAGGCGTACGTCTTCGCCGACGCCTCGTAAAGCCCGAAACCGGAAGCCCAAACGCATCCGGCCGAAAGCCCCGCCGCCAACAAAGCGGAATGTTTCTTTAAATTCATGCTGACATTATACGCCAAAACGTCAAAATGTTCAAGGACGATTTTCCTGCAAGGGTTTCATCCACCATTTTGGTGTCTGCCGGACATTGGGTATCGTGCTCGTTGGTTCAGAAATCTCCGCGTTCTCCGCGTCTCTGCGTGAGGTTATCGCATCGAACGAGAAAATGAACTGCCGAATTTAGGTTCAATGGTCATTGCCGTCGTTCCTTGTTGGTCGAGACAATTGCAAAAGAGCCACAGGATTGCATGGAAGCGGAAGCGTCAGCGTTTCGCCTTCCGGCCCGCGCGTTTTTCGTCCAGGACGTCGAGCTGCTGCAAACCCAAATCGTTCAGGCGCATGTTCAGCCGGCACACGGGCCCGCAGTCGCCCTCCAGCCAACCGGAAACCGTCTCGTCCCGCCGCGAGAACCGGTCGAACGCGAAACCGCACGTCGCCAGCAGCGCCTCGGCGTGCCGGACGGAAAGTCGCATGGCCACGCAAAGCGCGAAGATCTTGTCCTTGGTCGTGCGGTCGGACCCCGCCCCGCTGGAACAGAAATTGCGGATCGTGCGCTCGCTGATGCCCGTGGCGTCGGCAAGGGCCGCGTTCGTCGTCAAAAACCCCGCTTCGCCGCCCGATGCGCCGCACGCGCCCAACGCTTTCCGCACCCGGCGCTTTTCCGCCTTGTCCGATTCGATCTTGCGGTTCCACAGAATGCGGAACAGCTGCTTGAAGGTCTTGCCCCGCGTTTCGCGCTCGAATTGGCGCAAGGAAAAATAGGCGTCGACTTCGTTCGGGCCGAAGGCGTCGTAGCCGTCGCGCGCGGACGAGTACGCGCGCCCGCCGTACGCCTTGCGCAAGGCGTCCGCCTGGACCTGCGTGAAAGCGCCCTTCTCGTAATGCGCGCCGTACGAACCCCGTGCGCAGGCCAGGAAATCGGCGTCGATTCCCACCAGCTTCACCGTCAACTTGGGAACCGCCGCCAAAAAGGCGCGGATCGAATCGACGGCGACCTCCATGGCCGTCTCCATCGGCATGCCGAACTTTCCGGACGACAGCACCGGCACGGAAACCGTCCGGCACTTGAGCTCCGCCGCCTTCAGGAGAATCCGGAAATAGCACCCGGCCAGTATCAGCTTTTCGCGGACGCCGGACCGGGCGTCCCAGTCCGGACCGAGCGCGTGGATGATCCATTTCGCGCCCGTCGTCTTCTCCAGCCCGAACGCGCGCGAAACCCGAACCGTCCCCGGGCCGATGCTGCCGAGCGCCTCGCGCGCCTTCAGCAGTTCCGCCCCCGCCACGTCGTGGACGTGCTTGTCCAATCCCGTGCCGACGCGCGGGAAACGGCTGGCCGGCGTCACGATCGCGTCCGCGCTTTCTCGGCAAATGTCGTTCCAGATGATTTTCAGGGCCATGTCGGTTCCTCCTCGTTCCCGCGCCGTTCCGCGCGGCGGCTTCTTTTTCCTTCGCGCGTATCTTACCAAAAACCGTCCCGCGCGTCACGCGATCTGACCGTAAACCGCCCCGATGGAATCGGAATCGCCGCCGAGGTTGACCGCCGCGACCATCCCCCACAACGCTCCCTTTGCCTTATTCCTGTCCATCGTCGTCTTCTCCTTTCGCTTTCAAGATTTCATGCGCCTCTTCGCGCAACGCCGCCGCCCGGTGCGCATCGCGTCCGCCATCGCAGCACCGGCCGCACTCAAGGCACCTGGCAAGTCCCAACATGCCATACGGAATCTTGTGCGCGGCGGACTTCTCGTACCAGCGCACGGCAAGCTTGCCGTTCCAGAGTTCCCGCGGGAGACGGTCGCCGCTGTAGAGGTTCGCGAGAAGGCACTGCGCGTCGGGATCGTCGGCCCGCGCGGCCATCTCGTACCAGTACACGGCAAGTTCCGGTTTGTCGAATTTTGAATCCGTATCCTTCCCGTCGCCCCGGGGCCAGTCGAACATCCACCCCGACATGCGCTGCGACTCCGTATCGCCCTGAAGCGCCTTCCAGATGCAGTAGAGCCATTTCGTTTCGGCGTCTTCCTCCCAGAGCCCGATGATGTCGAGCGATTCGACGAGCGCCTTGTCGCCCTCGCGTTCGGCCTTCTCGTAGGCCTCTTCGAGATCGCCGACGAAGTCGAAGAGATTTTCTTTCCCGACGCGTTTCATCAGACGTCCCTCATGTAGATTTTCATGCGCACGTCCACCCAATCGTCCTCTTCGACGATTTCCCTGGACGCGACCTTGGCGTAAACGAGCTTCCCCGCGTCCATCAGCCGGGAAATGACGACGTTCTTGCGTTGCGGAACCCAGCCGACGCGATCGTTCTTCGCCGTGTGCACGGCAATGGCAAACGGGTCGCTCGCGTTTTCCGGTTCGCGCCGAAGCGTCAGCGCGTCCCCTTCCGCGAGGTCCCCGGTCTTTTTCTCGACGTCGTCGACGCGCGTCGTCCCGGCGACATGGCATTCCAAAAGGAATATCTCCCGCCGGAACGGCGCGGGCAGGTCTTTCAGCGCGTCCGCCACTTCCAGCCAGTCGTCTTTTGCGATGACGAGATCATTTGCCATTGTTCCACGCCTCCTCGTATTCCCCGACGCTTTTTTCGAGCGCCTTGATTTGCGCCAGGAGCCGGTTGCGGCGCGCGTCGACTTCGTCCGCGTCGTCGAGGAACTCCTTGTAGACGAACGGCGGCCGGGCCTTGAGCGCGGCGTTTCTTCCGCGGAGTTCGCGGCACTTGGCCTCGAGCTTCGCGATGGACGCCTCCAGCCCGGCCATGCCGTCCGCGCCAACGGCAAAGCCGTTTTCGCCGCGGACGACGCTCTCGACGAGTCCGGCGAGAAATTTCACGTTCGACCAGTCCCGCGCCTCGTAGGCCTTTTGTATCTGGTGCCAGAGGTCCCTTGCGGCATTCGGCTGGCCCGGATTGACGTCCGGGTGCAGCTTTTTCGCCGCGTCGAGGTAGGCGGCGCGGACCGCGGTCATCTCCTCGTCCGACATCTTCAAGGCGTGGAACGTGGCGGTCGCCTCCGCCATCTCCCGAAGGTGCCGCTTGACGGATTCGGCGTACTGCGCGAACTCGGCGTCGAGCTGCGCCTCGATGGCGGCGAAATCCGGCTTCGCGCCGCGGTTCAGCGCCATCTGGCGCAGGGTGAAACGCCTCTGCCAGCGGAGGATTTCCGTCTCGAGCCCGTAGACGCGATGCTCGAACACGCCGATCTTGACCATGTAGCGGCTCTTGACGTTCGGCCCGACCACGTTCACGAGATGCATGTGGAGTTCGATCAGGTTGGCGCACTCTTCCCTGAGCACCTCGCGCCGCAGCCGGAGACGCGAGAACTTGCCGTTGAAGCCGACTTCGTTCATCGCGCGTTCCTTTCCCCGGCGGCGGCGTCGAGCGCCTCGGCGTATTCCTCGAGCTCCTTGCGCCGGTGCGAATCGGGAAGCCGGCGCGTCAGTTCGCGGAAGCGGAACGCCGCCGCCGCCGCCCAAAGCTCGCCCGCGTCCACGCCGCCCAGGATTCTCCGCAGGTCGTACTGGTTTGGGTGCAGCGCCAGCGACAGGTATCCGCGCTCCGGGTCGTCCACGTCGGCGCGGCTCCAGAACCACCCCTTCTTCTTGCCGCAGGCGCGGTAGTCGAAGCTCGCGCCGTTGTCGACGAACCAGAGCTCGCCCGCCGCGTCGACCTTCACGTTGTCCCACGTGAACGTGTCGATGCCCGCGATCAGCGCCTGCGCCGGATACGCGGCGACCGTTTGGCGGCGGATCTTCGCGCGGAGCGCCGCGTCGGCGGTTTCCCACGCCTGCATGATCGGCACGAGCGCGTCGTCGTAGACGGCGAGACGGATCGTCTGCGGACCGAGCCCGCCGCCGAAGTCCACGCGGTACTCGCGGGAAGGCGGCACGTTCAGCCCCGCCGCGCGGAGGGCGTCGTCCGCCACGATCTCGTTGTGGACGTGTTCGTCGCTGGAGTAGGCCGACCAGCCGCCGCACTTCGCGATGAAACGGCGACCGCCGATCGTCCCGACGCGCGGATGCGTGCATCCCCGCGCCGTCGTGACGAAACCCTTCAGCATTTCCGCCGTCAGTTCTTCGGGGAATCCCGGATTGCGGCCGTGTTTTTCCATGTTCTCCTCCCTTTCCTTTTTACGCCGCCGATTGTAGCACGCCACTGCGCTCGGTTTGGCGGCGAACCCGTTGACGGGCGCCTCGAAGTAGTCGTCGAAATCAGCTGCGACGTCTCCCCATTGCTTGGTGTTGAGATACCCGGAAAGAACGACGGCAAGGCTCCCTTCGGGTTCGCCGATGCCATATGTATTGACGTCGAAAGGCATGTCCGCCTGCCTTGTTTTCCAGTCTTCGAGCGCGAGCTCCGGACGTTTCGCCACCGTGCTTTCCTGATGCCAAAAGCGCGCACGCGAATCGCGCGGATCGGCGAACGGATTTTCCGTTTCCCCGTTGTAGTATCTGAACTTGAGGTCTTCAATGGTCATTGCCGTCGTTCCTTGTTTTGTTTACGCCGCCGATTGTGGCACGCCGCCGCCCGACGCCGATCCGTTCAGTCCTCGAGCTTGCCGGAAACGAACGGCTCGGCCGAGAAGTAGTCGGGCAACGACCTCGGCGGCATCGACATGTCGCTCACGAACATGCAATACGCCGCCACGGCCTTCTCGCCTTCCGGCACCTTCGCGTCATAAAGAAAAGGCGTCCAGAAGTAGGGGTCGTTCTTTTTGGACGAAATGGCATTGTAGAACTTCACGATTTCGTATTCGCCCGCTTCGGCGGCGAATTTCTCGAACAACCAGTAGTGCGCTTTCTTGAACTGCTCTCGCACCGAGCCGTCCCACGGACATTCCGCTTCACCCCTGTAATATCTGAACTTCAGCTCTTCTCGTGTCATTTTCGTTTCCCCTTTCTGAACAAGTCCGCGACCCAATTCACGAACGCGAGCGTGTAGCCGACAAACGCCGCAATCGGGCAAATCACGAAAACGAGCAGTATGATCTTCGTGATAGGCCAAAGCAAAATGGCGAACGCCAGCACGACGGCCATGACGATGATAAAGTGTGTTGCCATTCGGACGAGTCCTTTCCTTTCCTGTTTACGGCGCGAATTGTAGCATGTCGCCGCCCGAAAACCGGCCCATGCCGATGGGCGTGTTCTGCCGCCGAACGCGCGCGAAACGCCGCCCTTGCGGGGACTTGTCCCCGAAAAT
>JAKSOX010000111.1 GCA_024405335.1 Kiritimatiellia bacterium | reverse complement strand
GCCGAAGCGTACGGTTGGTCCGTCGTCCGCCGCAGACGGGAAAGCAGAGGCAAGGGCAAGGCGGCAGCAGCGGAAGGTGAAGAGCGACGAGCGTGGACGGAGCGACGCGGGGCCAGAGGCATGCGCATTTCACGGAAATGCACCCACCGGTGCGGGACACGGGCAACTGCGGCGCGTCGGCGGCGAAATGAACGGCGGCGGCGTTTGGAAGCGGCATGCGATCCCGGCGGCGGCGAGGGCCGCGCGCGTGGGTTCGCCCATCGTCCAGATATCCTTGCCGTCAAGCGCCGCCGCGCCGTACAGGTCCAGAAACGACGCGACGCCGCTCGCGCTCGCGAAGAACACCGCCTCGCACGCGGGAAGCGGTCCTTCCGGGCGCAGGGCGCACGTGCGGTACAGGACGACGTCGTCCACCCGCGCGCCGCGTTCGCGCAGCGCGTCCGCCAGCGCGCCGCCCGCGCGGTCGCTTCTGAGCCGCAGCACGCGCGCGCCGGCGAGCGTTTCGCGTTCGAGCCTGGCCAGCAATCCCTTCGCCGAGAAATCGGCTTCGGGCGTGACGTCGGCGGAAAGGCCGCGCGCGGCCAGTTCCGCGTTCGTGCCAGGTCCGCACGTCCAGATCGTCGGCAGCCGCCGCACGTCGCCCTTCCACGTGGCGAAGAACGCCCGCGCCGCGCCCGGGCTCGTGAGCACCAGCGCGTCGTGCCCTTCCACGCGGAACCTCGCGGCCGGATCCGGGCGCGTTTCCACGAGCGGCCACGGCACTGGACGCCAGCCGCGGTCCTCCGCCTTGAGCGCCGCGCGCGCCATGACGGCGGCGCTGCACGTCATCAGCACGCGCTTGCGCCGCGGAAACGGCGTGCCCGCGAAATCCACCACCAGCAGCCCGGGATCGTCGCGTTCGTCCAGACGCGGATCGCCGCACGCGCCCGTCACCACCTCCTCGCGCGGACCGCAGGCGTCCCACACCATCGCGAACGGCGTCTCGGGCGGAAACGCGGCGAGCGTCTCGCGCGCCATTTTCGCGGCCATGAAATACACGTGCGGCGTCTTCGCGCCACGCGAACGCGGCGTGGCGGCGGCGAACCCCGCGGCCTCGCCGCGTTTCGTGAGCAGCAGACCGTTCGGCGTGGTGGCCGCCGTGAGCGCGCTCACTCCGGGACGCACCCAAAACGGAATGCCCAGCGCGGTCAGCGCGTCCGTTTCCTCCGAAAGCCGACCGAAAAGCCCCGCGTCGCCGCCCTTGAGCCGCACCACGCGCTTGCCCTTGCGCGCTTCGTCGCAGATGAGCCGCGTGATCGCGTCCTGCGCCATCGCGTGCGCGCCGCAGCGCTTGCCCACGTCCACGAAACGCGCGTCGCCGGCGCGCGCGCCCGTCAGCACGTCGCACAGCACCACGTCCGCCGCGGCCACGTCGGCCGCGCCCTGCACGGTCATGAGGCCAGCGTCGCCAACGCCGCCGGAGACGAACCGCACGGCCTTGACGAACCGCCGCCGCAACTCGAGGAACCGCGCGTCGCCCGCCTTGAACGTCACGGCCAGCACGCCCTGCCCTTCCGGCGGCGTGAGTTCTTCGGCCGGTATCGGCGCCACCGCGAACGCCCCGGACCGCAAAACGCCGCCGGGCAGCCGGTTCAAACCGGCCATCGCCATCACCACGGCGTCGCACGCGCCCGCGCGAAGCCGTTCGAGCCGGACGTCGACCGCGCCGCGGATCGGCTGGAGTTCGGCGTCCGGAAAGCGTTTCGCCGCCCAGGCGCGCCGCCGCGCGCTGGAAACGCCGACGCGCTTCGGCGGACCGTCCTCGCCCGCGCGCGTCACCAGCGCGTCGCGCGGATCTTCGCGCCCCGGCAGCCAGAACCAGTCGACGCCGTCCGGCATCGGATCGGGCAGGTCCTTCGCGGAATGGACGGCGCAATCGATCGCGCCAGAGCGCACCGCGTCGTCCAGGTCGCGCGTGAAGAAGTCGGGCGCGCTCTGCTCGAGCGGCGTCGCCAAATCGCGGTCGCCGGGCGTGAGCATGGCCACGCGCTCCCAAAGGAACTCCGGCGCCGCCTCGCGCAGGATCTCGAGCGCCCGCTCCGTTTGCGCCACCGCGAGCGCGCTGCCGCGCGCGCCGGCCTTCAACGTCGCTTTCGCCGCGTCCGTCATTCCGCCTCCGCCGCCTTGCGCCCGGCGCCTTTCGTTCCGGGGGGAACGGCGGAAATCAGCACGGAAAGCGCGTACCGCCTGCCGGAAAGGAGCAGGTCGTCGTCGTGCGGGAACGCGCCCCAGCTGTTGTCGCCGCCCACGCCAGTCTGGTCCGCGTCGACGTTGAAGGTGATCGCGCCGGCGCGCGCCATCTCCCACATGTGCGTCTTGCCTTCGAGTTCGCTTTGCGGATACGGCCAGGCGTTGAACCCGAACGGCGCGCCGAGCGACGCGATCTCGAAAAGCGGCGCCTTGTGCGTGCCGATCTTGAGCCAGCGCACGCCCGTGCGGCAGCCCTGTTCGCCAGGCTTCACGTAGTTGTCCGGGTTGAGGCGGATCGGCGGATAACGCAGCGCGGGACGCCCTTCCGCGTCCCGCCGGCGGGCGAAACCGTCAACGAACCCGACCGTGGCGTTGTGCAATCCGAGCCAGGCGGAATTGGCGCGGTCGCGGTAGTTCTCGTGCGGACCCAAGCCGTACCAGCACACGCAGTCGAGCGCGAGCGGCGCGTCGAACGCCAACCCGACGCGCGGGATTTCCGGCAACCCAGCGGCGGCGTCGAACGTCCAGTCCACGCGCAAACCGCCTTCGGGCGTAAGCGTCTGCACGAAGCGCGCCCGGGAACTGCCCGCCGGCACCGCGTAGTCGGCCGCCACCATGGGCAGACCGTTCGTTTCGCCGAAAACGACGCCCGCGCACGTCGCCTTCGGACCCGCCTCGCGCCAGACGCGGCAGCGGTCGGCCATGCCGTTGCCGCGGTCGTTGTCGGTCGGCGCGCGCCAGAAGTTCATGGCGGGCGGCGCGGCGAAGAGTTCCTCGCCGTTCCGCCGGAAGGAGGAAACGAGCCCAGTCTTGCGGTCGAACGCGACTTCGACGCCGTTCGCCGCGTAGACGACGCGCCCGGCGTCGTCGGCGGATTTCGTCCAAACCGCGTCCGGCGCGTTCAACCGCCGGCGCCACCGCCAGTCGCCTTCGCAGCACTGCAGGCGCGCCACTTCGCCGCGCGCGCCGTCCAGAAACGCGAACGTGAGCGTGCGCTCGCCCTTGCGCGAGTCGCGTTTCGGCGGTTTCGGCCGGAGCGTGTCCCACAGGTCCACGAGCCGGCTTTCGCCGGCTTCGACGCCGCGCAGCGTGAAACTGCCGCGGTGGGACGGCACGCCGTTCACCGCGTACTGCCAAATGCAGCGGAAGGAGGAAAGGTCGCGGAACACGAACCCGTTGCGGATCGTGACGGTCAGGTTTTCGAAATCGCATTCGTCGACGAACACGTCGCGGTAGACGTGCTTGATTTCGTACGCGCCGGGGTGCGGATTGCGCAGGGCGTCGAACATGCCGTTGCAGTTGAAGCTGTTCGCGTTCGGCGCGTCGCCGAAATCGCCGCCGTAGGCGAGGAACGGCGGCCGCCCCGCCTGGAGGGGATTGTTGGCGGCGGTGGACCACAACGCCTGGTCGGCGAAGTCCCAGACGAATCCGCCCTGCGCGGACGGGCGTTTCGACACGACGTCCCAGTAGTCCTGGAAATCGCCCGTGGAGTTGCCCATCGCGTGCGCGTATTCGCACAGCACGTGCGGCTTCTTCGCGTTTTTGGCGTAGTCGTCCACGGCGGTGAATCCGGCGTAGTCGAAATGCGAATGGCCCGCGGAAAACGCGGGCGCGTACATGGGGCACTCGATTTCCGTTTCGGGGATTTCCTCGTGCTTGCGCGAGGCGCAGGCGCCCTCGTATTGGACGGGACGCGTGGCGTCGAGCGCCTTCATCGCCTTGAATTCCTCGCGGAAGTTTTCGCCCCAGCCCGCTTCGTTGCCCATGGACCACGCGATCACCGAAGGATGGTTGCGGAACGTCGCCACCATGCGCGCGCCGCGTTCGACGTGCTGCGCCGCGTAGTCGGGGCGGATCGCGAGGGTTTTCTCGCCGTAGCCCATGCCGTGCGATTCCACGTTCGCCTCGCACACCACCCAGAAGCCGACGCGGTCGCACACGTCGTACCACAGCGGATCGTCCGGATAGTGGCACGTGCGCACGGCGTTCACGTTGAACCGCTTCATGAGTTCGGCGTCGCGGCGCATGTCCCCGGGCGTGAGCGCGTAGCCCGTGTTCGGATTCATCTCGTGGCGGTTCACGCCCTTCACGAGAATGCGCCTGCCGTTCACCCGCAGCACGGCGTCCTTGATTTCGACTTTGCGGAAGCCCACGTTGAACGCGTAGAACGTCTGGTCCGCCAGCAGCACCAGCGTGTAGAGCTTCGGCAGTTCGCAGCTCCACAACTGCGGATTCGCCACGTGGATTTTCTCGGCGGCGTTCGTGACGGCGCCCGCCGTGCGGCCTTGCGGATCCACGAGTTCGAGCCGCTGGAAGCGCGTGCCGCCTTTCAGCGCGAGCCGCACGGAAGCGTGGGCGAAATCGTCCGAAAGCGCCGTCTCCACCACGGCGTCGTACACGCCGCCCTGCGGTTCTGACACGAGGTACACGTCGCGGTAGATGCCGGAAAGCCGCCAGAAGTCCTGGTCTTCGAGATAGCTGCCGTCGCACCAGCGGTAGACGGTGGCCTCGATCAGATTCGTCTCGCCGGCCGGTTTCAGGAACGGCGTCACGTCGAACTCGGCAGGCAGGCGGGAATCTTCGGAATATCCCGCGTCGCGCCCGTTGATTTTCACCGCCAGCGCCGACGCGACGCCGTTGAAATGGAGCGTCGTCTTGCGGTTTTCCCAGCGTTTGGGCAAAACGAATTCGCGCTTGTAGCGGCCCGTGGGGTTGCGCATCGCGTGCTGCGTGAAGTTCGTGGGCGGAGCCGTCATGATCCGCGGCGGATCGACCACGTGCGGATACTCCACGTTGCAGTATTGCGGCGGATCGTAAAGTCCCTGCAGCTGCCAGCAGGAAGGCACGTCGATCTTAGTCCACGCGCCCGGGGCGGCGTACGGGTCCTTCGCCCAGCAAAAATCCCATCTTCCGTTCAGGGACATGATGAACGGCGACGCGTCGCGCGTTTCCTTCATCGCCGCGATTTTGAGCGCCAGGTCCCGCGTGGGACACGGCACCATGACGGCTCGCGCCGGCAGACGGTTGGAACTCGTCACGTAGGGGTTCTCCCACGCGGGCAGCGCGGCGTAGGCCTCGGGCGAAAAATCCGGCGCCGGCGCCGACGCGCCGACCGCCGCCAACAAAAACGTCAAACAAAACATGCCAGACATTATACCACGTCGTCAGATCCCGAGTCGGGCGTACTCGGCGCGCAGCGTTTTGAGCGCCTTCTTCACGGCCGCGAGTTCCTTGCCGGCGAACGGCGCGAACGGCGCGGCGAGCACGTTCTGCACGAGCCCCATTTCGGCAAGCGCCGCCTTGACGCCCTTGAGGAATCCGATCTGCCCGGCGCCGAGCCCGTAGAGCAGATACGAACTCATCGTGGTGAACCTCTGGATGCGGGCGACTTTCCCCGCGTCGCCGGCCTTCGCGGCCAGATGCATCGCCTTGAACGCGGCGGGCCAGAGGTTCGCGCCCGTGCACACGCCGCCGTCCGCGCCCAGCAGCACGGCTTCGCCCATCGCCTCGTCCGGACCCATGAACAGCGAGAACTTGTCCGCGAAAGGTTCGAGCGCCAAACGGAACTTGTTGAACAGCGCGATCACGGAAGACGAATCCTTCATGGCCACGACGTTCGGATGCGCCGCGAGTTTCACGATCGTGGCGGGTTCGATGACGGTGTCGGTGTGGGCCGGCATGTCGTACACCACCACCGGCAGCGGCGAACGGTCCGCCAATTCCGAAAACCACTCCACGCACTCCGCCTGCGTGAGCTTGAAGTAGTACGGCGGCGCCGCGACCACGGCCGCCGCGCCGAGCTTCCCGCAAATCGCGGCGAACGCGAGCGCGTCTTCGATGTCCGTTTCGGTGATGCCGACCAAAACGGGCACGCGCCCCTTGACGAGCCGGCACGTCTCCCGCACGAGCGCCTCGCGCACGGCGTATGAAAGGTGCGGTCCCTCGCCCGTGGTGCCCAGCAGGAAAATGCCGTCCACGCCGCCCGAAAGCAGGTGGTCCACCATGTTTTTGACGCCTTTTTTGTCGAGGCGGCGGTTCGCGTCCAGCGGCGTCACCATCGGAGGAATGAGTCCGGAAAATTTTTTCATGCCTTTGCCCTTTTTGCGTGTGCCGGAAAATGGTTCACATCACGATCGCCGCCGCGGGAACGGGCGGCCATCACGCCTTTCCAATGCCCAAAACATGTGACCAAACGCTTCATGCGCAACGCTCGGGCTCAGCCCGC
>JAKSOX010000110.1 GCA_024405335.1 Kiritimatiellia bacterium | reverse complement strand
TCGTGATCGGGGGGCGCGGGGGATCGCCCCCGCGAAGACAAAACGGGCGGCGTCCGGTGCGTTCGGCTTCGGGTCCGTCGTTCGCCGCGCTGGCAGGTCGCGCCCGGCAGACGGGAAAGCAGTAGCGGCAGTGGATAGTGAACCTATACTCGTCAGTTGAAATTTCCGCTTCATGCGGCGAAGACGGACGCGATTGCCCGCGAAATGGCATCCGGCGCGAACGTCGGCAACGCGTGTTCGCCGCCCGGCACCCAGACGAGCGACGCGTGCGGAAACACCGTCTTCAGGTACGCGGCGTTGCCCGGACGCACGATTCCGTCCTTTTCCGACTGGAAGATCGCCACTGGGAAGAGCGGCGGTTTGCCGCCAAAGGTCCGCTCCAGCGGCGCACGCAGGTCAATCTGCTCCAGATAGCGGAATCCGTGGTCGAGATGCTCGGGGGTGTCCGCCGCGTAGGGGTTCGGAACGCCCGCCGGCGGACCGAAGAGGCCTTCGCCTTGCGTGAGGTCGATCGCCTTGCGGAACGCCTCCAACCGCCGTCGGCTCATGCCCTGCCAGCCCGTCGCGCGGTCCTCGAGCATCCGCGCCGCGGCGGCCACGAGCACGAGCCCGGACACGCGGTCCGGACGGCGGCAGGCGCATTCCAACGCGCGCGAGCCGCCCATGCTCCACCCCGCGAGCAGCGTCTTTTCTTCGTCCACGAAAAGGTCGTCCGGGTCGGGTTCCACGTAGGAGACGATGCGCGGCGGCGCGGGGAAGCGCACCAGCTCCCACGCCCGCGGACTCGCCGCCATGCCGTTGAACACGACGATCTTCATCGGCGGCCCGAAACCTGCCACGTGAGCGTCTGCCCGTGGCGCATGTCCACGGTGATTTCCGTGACGTCCTTCGCGTAAAAACGCCGCTCGTACACTTCCCACGGGGAGCATTTCCGCTTGAAGCGAATCGTGCGTTTGCCGTCGCCGTTCGCGTGGACGGCCACGTAGTTTTCGTTCGCGTAGAGCACGTCGTCCGAATCCGAGAACACGTGGCAGCCGGACCATGCGGCGATCGACCGCAGCAAATCGCTGCGCATCACGGCGGCGGCGCAGTAGACGCTCTTCACGCCGTCCGTTTCCTTGAGCGCCATGGCGACGCGGCCGTCGCGGCAATAGCGCCCGAGGACGGTCGCCTGCGGATCGTCCACGAAGAAACCTGGGTTCAGGTAGCACGGCAGATCGACGTTGCCGATCCAGATGTTGCTGTGGAGGTCGCGGTCGATGACGCCGTAGCGGCGCCAACGGGAGGCGAGCGCCAGCGCGGGATGCGCTTTCGGATCCACGCGGAAATGCGGGAAGAACGTCTTGTCGATGAAACCGAGTTTCATGCCCACGGTCTTTTCCACGTTCTCGAGCGCCATCGTCTTCGGCGCGCCGAAATCCACGAAGCCGGGCGCGTACATCCAGAGCAGGGTCGCGCCGTTGCGGCGCGCCTTGGCGTAAAGCGCCGCCCGTTCGCGGTCCGACAGGCAGTACTGGTTCACCATCACGTAGAGCTTGTAGTCCGGCATGGCGGGATTGGCGACGTCGTTGTGGAAGTAGTAGTCCACGGGCGCGCCGACGCGGCCGAGGTCGGTGGTGCGCCAGTAGTCCAGCACGTGGCTGCTCGAAAGCTGGGAAACGAGGTGGACGCTTTCCGTGTCGTACAGCAGGGCGATTTCGTTTTTCTTCGTGCGGTCGAGCGCGTACGCCTCGTGCGCGATCTCCTGCTGGCGCTTGATCAGCGCGAGGAGTTCGGGTTCGTCGTACCAGTCGCCGCCCATGTCGAACCACCAGCCCTGGACGTCCTCGCACAAGTCGCGCGCGAAATCGCGCTTCATCGTGTCGACGGAGTCCTGCAGCCCGTAGAGCGCCATCGCGTCGCGCTGCACCCACGGCTGGCAGCGGTGCGTGCGCGTGTCGTCCTCGCACACGTAGATGAGATTGCGCAGCCGGAACGAGTCCTGCATTTCGCGCTGCGCCACGATGCCGCCGGGTTCGCGGTTGTTGTACGTGCCCGGAGCCGCGAGGAAGTCCACCGCGCCGGAATCGAGGATCATGCGCGTGCCGCTCGCGGTGCCGCCGTCGAAGAAATTCTGGCAGCCGTAGGAACCGTAGAACGCGCCCGTGAGCAGGTTCGGATGCAGGCGCTTGAGCGTTTTCGCGAAATGGACGATCGTCCGCGCCGTCGCCTCGTGCCACGCGGTGTAGAAGTCCGCGACGTGCGCGAACTTGTTCGCGTTCAGGAACGTGCCCACGCTCGTTTCGTCGCGGGCGTCCATGTTCAGCGTGAGGCCGATCGTGCGCCCCATCGTCTCCCAGTCGCGCAACGCCTTCAAGATCTGCCAGTCGGCCGTGTACGCGAATTTGCGCTCGTCCTTCGCGGGAATGGTCGGCTTTTCGAAGGTGGCGTCCGCTCGTCCCCAGGCGCGCCGCAACTCTTCTTCGGTGCCGTATTTCGCGCGCAGGAAGCGCTCGTACTCCTTGCGGAACGGCTCGGAAAAGTCGCCGTAGGTGCCGTCCGCGTTGTCGAGCGGCTGCGGATAATACCACTCGCTGGTGCCGGCCGCGCACAGGAACGTGCCGACGACGCGGTCGAATTCGGCGGGGTGCTTGGCGAGTTCGCCGAAGAATTCGGCGATCGCCTTGTCGCCCTCCGCGCGCCAGGCGTCGGAGCACAGCGAATGCATGCCGTCGAGAACGTCCTTGCCCACCGACGTGCAGATGACGCGGCGCGGCTTGCCGTCGCTGAACGTCACCATCTCTTCGGGATGCGCGTTCACCCAGTCCGCCGGCGGACTCACGTTGAGCCGCAGCATCACGTACGCGTCGGGCACCTGGTCGATTACGAACCGGATGTCCCGGAGCGCCTTTTTGACGCCGTCCGGCTCGCCTTTTTCGGGATTGCCGGGAGCGTGCCACTTCGTGGAGCACGTCACGTAGAACACTTTGAGCCCGGCCTCGCCGAGCCGTTTCAAGTAGGCCTTCCGTTCGGCTTCGGAACGGTTGTTCCGCGCAAGCACGGTGATCGTCATCGGCGGAATCGGCTTGCCGTCCACCACGATGGCGGGTTCGCCGTGGTGGCGTTGGACGCGGGCGACGGGCGCCGCCGCGCCCGCGGCGGCGGCGGCGAGGCACGCGGCGGCGAAACAGGTCTTCTTCATGGCGTTCCTCCGGCGAACGGTCACTTCTTGTTCACGACGCGCCTGTAGTTGCGGCCGATCTCGTCCCACAGCTTCAGCGCGTCCGGCGCGCCCACCACGGTGCCGTGGCCGCCGCGGTAGGTCCAGGCGGCGAGACGGTCCACGCCCGCCTCGCGCGCGATGTCCACCCACTTGTCGATCTGCTTCCAGTCCTTGGGCTGCTTGTAGTAGCCCATCAGCCAGCGCTCGGATTTCTTGCCGTACTTCTTCGCGATCGCCACGGTGCGCGCGGTGATGTCGCGGTAGAAGTCCTCGGGCAGCGCCCAGTTGATGATCGTCGTCGAGAAGACGTCGAAGTACGGGCACGCCCCGACCATGTCCCAGTTGTCGTAGCCGCGGTACTCGGAGACGTAGTAGCCGTTCTGCGTCGCGTGGACGCAGCAGGTGATCTCGAGCTTCGGATCGATCTCCTTGAGGGCCTTCGAGGTCTCGGAGAGGACGACGAGCGCCTCGCGCCAGCGGAACTGCTTGACGTCGTTCGTCATGTAGCGCGGCATCGGATAGCCGTAGTAGTCCTCGAAGCGCTTGCGGCAGACGGGACAGTAGCACGTCCAGTCGTCCGCGACGCCGCCGGTGATGGACGCGATGCCCTTCGGGAAGGCGTAGTGCGGCTCGTCCCAGAAGAAGCCGTCCGGCTTCGCCTCGCGCGCGAGCGTCGTGCAGAAGTTCTTGAAGTAGTCGCGGTAGGAGTTCGTGTTGAAGCACGCGTACGGCAGCTTCTCGCCCGTGAGCGCCGAAACCTGGCGGTTCTCGACGTTGTCCTGCAGGAACTTCGACACCTGCTCGCCGCCGAAGTACTTGCCGTTGCCCCACGGGTCGATGAGCACGCGCAATCCCAGCTCGTGCGCCTTGTCGACGATCTTGGGGATGTTCGGCCGCCAGAAGTCGAAGTCGAATTCGGTGACGGCGAGAATCACCTGCGTGACGCCGTGCTGCTTCATCTCCTTGAAATCCGCCTCGGCGTGTTCGACGTAGTTGAGTCCGTAATAGCTGATGCTCGTTTGCTGGATCATGTTCGTGTTCCTTTGCGCGATATGATACCACGTTTCGCCGCCGACAAAAAGCGCAAAGAAGCTTGCGCGGCGCTTTTGGTTCATGGCGACGTGCCGGGAACTGCGCGCCAGGAAGACGACTGACGCCCATCCCCGCGCTTGAGCGTCAGCACCGTGATTTCCGCCGGCACGCCCATGCGCAGCGGGAATCCCGCCCACTGGCCCGTGCCGGGCGAAACGTGCAGCGTCAGCGCGCCGGAGCCCCCTTCCGCAAACACCTCGCGCAATCCCCGCAGAAAGCCCTCGTTGAAACGCGCGACCAAACGGTCCAGTCCGAAGATCGCGCCGCCGTGCGTGTGCCCGGAAAGTTGCAGCCGCACGCCCTGGGCGGCGTTCCGCGCGGCGCCCGAAGGCCGGTGCTGCAGCAGGATCCGGAACGCGCCTTCCGGCGCGGACGCGAACGCCCGGCGCGTTTCGTTTTCCGGCCATTCGGCCCGCGACTCCGCCACGCCGCACAAAGGTTCGACCACCCCGCCCAGCGCCAACCGCGCGTCGCCGCGGGAGATCGCGGCGCAGGCGTCGTCCAGCATGCGCACGCCAAGCGACGCGAACACGGGCCGCCACGCCTCGTACTGCGAATAGATCTCGTGGTTGCCCATGCAGCCGTAGACGCCGTGCTTCGCGAGCAGGCCGCGCAAGGGTTCCAGCTGCGCGGCGCGCGTCTCCGGCGCGCCGTCCACGAAATCGCCCGTGACGCACACGCAGTCCGCCGCGCACGCGTTCACGCGGCGGACGATCTCCTCGAAGCGCGCGCGGTTCGTGGCCGGACTCGCGTGGAGATCGGAAAGATGCACGATGCGGAAGCCGTCGAACGCGGGCGGCAGATCGGGAAACGCGATTTCGCGCGACACGACGTCCGGCACGCGCATGCCCTCGTAAAGCCCCCACGCCGAAAACGCCGCCGCCAACGCCGCGCACGCGGCGGCCGAAACGCGGCGCCGCGCGGACAAGCCCTTCCACACGCGTTCAAGCAGACGCAGAACCAGGGAGAACCCGAGCAGCATCCAGCTCGCGGAATACAGAAAATCCGTCGCGATGATGAACCACCGCGGCAACTCGGGCACGAACATGTCGCCGCCCAGCAGCCGGTACCACGCGAACTTCTGCGTGGCCGCCATGAACGCGAGCGCGCAGACGGACACGCCGCGGCGCGACAACCCCAACGGGCGCGTGAACGCCCATTGCAAACCGGCCCACGCGAGCGCCGGTCCCAGAAGGAACAACGCGCAGAACATCAACCGACCTTCACCCAAACGCCGCCGGCGCGGGACGACGCGACCGTCGCCTCGATGAAGCGCATGCCGCGCACGCCGTCCTCGGCGTTCGGGAAGTCGAGCGCTTCGGGCGGCGGCGTTTCGCCGGCGTCCACGGCGCGGACGGCGTCGCAGAAGTTCAGGTAGTGGTTCGCGAACCCTTCGATGAAACCTTCGGGGTGGCCGGCGGGCGGACGCGACGCGCGGGCGGACGCGGGGGAAACCTCCTTCACGTAGGGATTCGCGCGCTTCCACACCTGTTCCGGCTCGCGCTGCGCCCGCACGTGCAGCGCGTTCGGATCCTCCTGCTGCCACACGAGACCCTTCTTGTCGCCGTACACGCGCAAACGCAGGCCGTTCTCTTCTCCAGTCGCCACTTTGGACGCCATGATCACGCCCTTCGCGCCGCCCTCCAGCCGCAGCAGCACGTTGCCGTCGTCGTCCAACCCGCGCGGCGCGACGAAACTCGTGAGATCCGCGAGCAGCGACTTGATCTTGAGCCCCGTCACGTATTCGACGAGATTCGCCGCGTGCACGCCGATGTCGCCCATGCAGCAGCTGACGCCGGAGCACTTCGGGTCCATCTTCCACTTGTTGCGCTTGTCGAGCGGCTGCGAAAAATCCATCTTGCGGAACGAACCCTGCTGGTATTCGCACGTCACCTTGCAGATCCTGCCGAGGTCGCCGCGCCTGACGAGATCGCGCGCGAGCTTCACCATCGGATAGCCCGCGTACGTGTGCATGAGCCCGAACACGCGCTTGCGCCGCTTCGCGAGACGCGCGAGCTCCACGGCTTCCGCCGAAGTGAGCGCGATCGGCTTTTCGCACATCACGTGGAACCCACTTTCGAGCGCCGCCTTGGCGATCGGATGGTGCAGGTGGTTCGGCGTGCAGATGCAGACGAAATCGGCGCGGTCGCCCGCGGCGCGCGTCGCCTCGCCGGCGATCAACGCCTCCCAGCTCGGATACAGCCGGTCGGCGGCGACGCCGAGTTCCGCGCCGACGGACGCGTTCTGCGCCGGATCGCGGTTGAAAATGCCGGCCACGAGTTCGGCCTGTCCGTCCATGCCCACGGCCATGCGGTGGATGCGCCCGATGAACGCCCCCACGCCGCCGCCCACCATCGCCATCTTCAGTTTCTTCTTCAACGTCTTGTCCTCCGTTCTTCGACTCCAACGTCTTCGCCCGTCCGTTCACCGCGCGCTTGCGCCGCGCGGGCCGCATCACGGCGCTTCGTCTGCCGACGGTCCAGCCCCAGGGCGCGGCGGACGTCGTCCGCGAACGCGCGCCCGACGTTC